>DUHU01000218.1 GCA_013330765.1 Candidatus Poseidoniaceae archaeon
CCTTGGCTTCAGGAGGCGCTTCTGATTCTGCTTTGGCTTCAGGCGTCGGCTCGGCCGCAGCTTTTTCCTCTGCAGCGGCTGCTTGTCCAGTTCGTAGCGCGGCTTGTTCTGCTTCTCGAGCCTTCAGGTCCTCGATGCTCGCCCCGGTTTGGAGGGCCAGGGCCCTGCGGCGGTCTTCTCGGGCCTTGCGCTCGATTTGCTTGTGACGTGACTTTTCGATGCTCTGGAGCATGTACATCGCGTCGTGTTCGAGAAGCGGCGAGTCGGAAATGAGTGTGATGTCGAGCCAACCGCCGTCTTCGACGATGAATTCGGCAAGAGGCTCGAAGTTGAGGTCAGATTTCTTGATCTGGGTGTAGAACTGAGCGTTTCCACCGCGGTGCTCGACGCCGGAAAAGTGGCAGTAGAATTCCTTGGTGCCGATGGTCTCTCGGACCTGATCGAACAATTCGCCGTAGTCCTCCGAGGTTCGCATGCTGCCGTGGCCGCGAGCGTGGATGTGCGCCATGTTCAGCACAGGAATGGTGCCTTCAACGTGGTTGACGACTTCGAGCACTTCTTCCAGGCTTCCCCACAATTCTTGGCGACCGGAGGTTTCGATGCCGACTTTGGACGGTGTTCCGTTCTTGATCCAAGGGAAGACTGGAAACTCGTCATCGTCGTCGTGCCAGATGGTTTCCAGTCGATCGACGACGCTGGAGAAAATGTTGGCCACGGTTTCGTTGGCTTCTCGACCACGTCCGCTTTGGCCGTAATGGCCGGTGTGGAGGGTGACGTGGCGGGCGTTGATGGTGCGTGCTGCTTGGAGCGTGGCTTCGATCTTCGCCAAAGATCGTCCCAGTTCCACGCGGCCTCCAAGGAGTTCGCTGTAGTACGGCCCGTGAATGTTCATTTCGAACCCGGTTTTTTCAGCGAGCACACCGGCTTGCCAATACTGGTCAAAATGCTGCGGTTGAATCATGCGAACGGTTTGGGCCTCCATCGTTTCCAGGCCAAGGGCGATGATGTCGTCCATGCCTTCAACGATCGTACGACCTTTGCACGAAAGAGGAACGCCAGCGGGTCCGAACTTTACCGGCATAGCACTCCCCCCATCGCCGCCGAAATGGTCCCCCATGAAGAACCCTTTCCGGTAAAAGCGTCCCCAAATCTGGCAGAAAGGTTCCGATACGACCCTTCTTGAAGGGGAGGCCAAGCCTGAGAACATGACCACTGGCCTACAGGCAGCGCTCGATGCATTCGGCCGAGGTGAACCTGTTTGCGTTTTTGACGCGGAAAACCGCGAAGGCGAGACAGACTTGCTCTTTCCAGCTCTGAACGCGGACCCCGCTTCGATGCGCCGACTCCGCCAAGAATGCGGCGGTCTGCTCTTCTTGGCCATCGGTCACGACGTGGGTGAAGCCTTCGGATTGCCCTATTTGCAAGACCTCCACGCCGACGCTGCATTGATGCAGGAACACCCCGTGTTGCACGCCCTCCGCACCAATGATTTGCAATACGATGCGCGCTCGGCCTTCACGCTCTCGATCAACCACCGCGACACCTTCACTGGCATCACCGACCGGGACCGGTCGCTCACCACACGCCGTTTTGCTGAACTGACCCATCAGGTCCTCTCAGAAGGTACCGGTCAATCAGAAGCCATCGCGATGCTGGGAAAGGAGTTCAGGACGCCAGGACACATTCCCGTCTGCCGCGAAGCAGAACATGGCCTGAAGCGCCGGCAGGGCCACACCGAATTGGCGGTAGGTCTTGCTCGCGCAGCGGGCGCCGTTCCCGTGGTCATCGGTGCGGAGATGCTTGAACCGGATGGCGACGCGGCCCTGAAAGTGGCCGATGCTGAAGCATGGGCAGAGCGTCACAAGATTCCATTCGTCCACGGGGCGGAGCTCCTCATCCACCTCGGTCTTGAGCCGAAGGCGTGAAGGGCCCAAGGCAGGAGGGAGAGACGTGAGCGGAAAGCGGGTGATGGCCGTGGGCGTCTTTGACCTCCTTCACGCCGGGCACCTTCACTACTTGGAACAAGCCAAAGCCCTGGGTGACCATTTGACCGTGGTCGTCGCGCATGACGACACCGTACGTGCCAGGAAACACGACCCCGTCACGCCCATGACGCTTCGACGCCGGTTGGTGGAAGGCCTCAAACCCGTGGACGAAGCGGTGGTTGGAAATCCTCCAGATGTCCCCATTTTCGACATTCTCCCCTCGGTTCGTCCTGACGTGATTGCGCTTGGCTACGATCAGGAGCATGCAGAACGTTCCATCCGGACACGCCTCGATGCCCTTGGGCACCAAGGCATCGCCGTGACCCGCGTGGAGGGCTTGTCTGGCGATCTTGACGGTACGCGCAAAATCATTGCACGCATCCTTGAACGAGGTGCAGCCTGATGTTCACAGGTCTTGTTGAAGGGCGCGGTCGCGTCCAATCCTTCGAACCCATGGACGGGTGGTGGAGGCTCGTGGTCAAGGTTCCGAACACCGAGGGCCTCGAACTGGGCGCGAGCGTGGCCATCGATGGCGCATGCCTCACCGCCGTGGCCGTTCACGGTGACGAAGTCTCCTTTGACGTGATTTCCGAAACCATGCAACGCAGCACAATCGGGGACCGAAAGGTTGGCGACGAAGTGAACGTCGAGCGAGCGCTTCGCTTCGGTGACGAAGTCGGGGGTCACTTGGTTTCAGGCCACGTGTTCGATACAGGTCGCATTGAAACCGTGACGAAGACCGGTGAAACGTGCGACATTCATGTGGCCGCCTCCGCTGAAACCATGCGCTACATCTTCGAGAAAGGGTACATCGCCATCTCCGGCATTTCCTTGACGGTGGGCCTTTGTGAGGGCGAGGGATTCTTCCTTCACTTGATTCCTGAAACACTTGCACGCACCACGCTTGGTTCTGCGAAACCGGGGGACAGGGTGAACTTGGAAGTGGATCCCATCACGGTCGCAGCGGTCGAGACCGTGGAACGAATCAAAGCGCAGGAGGCGTTGGCATAGGATACAACATCGGTGTGGTTTGCGGGTCGTTTCACAAGGACGAGGTCGAGCACATGCTTGCTGTGGTTCGTGCCCGCGCGACCGAACTGCAAGCACCGGTGACGCTGCAGGACCCGACGTGGGTTCCTGGAGCCTTTGAAGTCCCCTTGGCCACCAAGCGTTTGCTTGGACGTGGATGCGATGCGGTCGTCACCCTGGGCATCATCGAACGCGGTCAAACCATGCACGGTCAAGCGATGGGTCAAGCGGTGCTCTCCGCCCTCATCGATCTCCAACTCGAATACGGCCGTCCCGTCGGTTTGGGCATCATTGGCCCGGGTGCAGAACCCGAACACATCGCCCCCCGCCTCGAACCTCATGCAAGGGCAGCCATCGAAGCCGTCGTCCATATGTTGTCCTGAGGCTTCACGTCTCTGGCGCGAACCTTGAAGGACAGGGCGCCCTTGCTAGGCGCATGGTCGAGTCAGCAGACGTGCATGAGATTATCATCATCGGTTCAGGCCCCGCTGGATACACCGCAGGCCTGTACGCTGCGCGTGCCATGCTGAAGCCGTTGATGTTCGCCGGATACATGTCTGGTGGGCAATTGATGTTGACTTCAGACATCGAAAATTTCCCCGGTTACCCAAAGGGCATCGGGGGCCCAGAAATGATGATGGAACTGCGCGAGCAAGCCGAGCGCTTTGGACTCCAAGTGCATGACAAGAACGTGGAATCCGTGGATTTGAGTTCCCGGCCCTTTGCGGTGACGGTCGAAGGAGAAACCTTCCACGCCAACGCCGTCATCGTGTGCACGGGAGCCGAGTCGATTTGGCTTGGCGCTGAAGGCGAAGAAGCCCAGAAGGGTCGCGGCATCAGCACCTGCGCCACCTGCGACGGGGCCTTCTTCCGCGAAGAAGAGGTCATCGTCATCGGCGGCGGGGACTCTGCGATGGAGGAAGCCACGTTCCTCACACGCTTCGCGTCCAAGGTGACCCTCATCCACAGGAGGGACGTTTTCCGAGCCTCGCAGGTCATGTACGACCGTGCTGCAGCCCACCCGAAAATCGAGATCAAGACCTTCCGACAGGTCACCCGATGGCTCTCAGACGACAAAGGTCTCAGCGGAGCAGTGCTGGTGGATCCCCGTGATGGAAGCGAGGAAGAAATCGCTTGCACCGGTGCGTTCATCGCCATCGGGCACAAGCCCATCACGTCCTTCCTCGACGGTCAGGTCGAGACCGACGAGGAAGGGTACATCCTCCACAGCGAACATACGATGACCAACGTACCAGGCGTCTTCGCCGCAGGCGATGTCGTTGACACGCGTTACCGTCAAGCCATCACGGCAGCTGGTATGGGCTGCCAAGCCGCCATTGACGCGGAACGTTGGCTTGAGGCTCAGCATGACTGAACACGCCATTCGGCCTTCTCGTGGCGTGGACGCTGTGCGCCATGCACGGCATCTTCGGCTTGAGGGAATTGGCGAGGAAGGGCAGGCCAAATTGGTCGCTTCGTCCGTGGTCGTTGTTGGAGCAGGAGGCCTTGGGTCGCCCGTGCTCTTGTACCTCGCTGCTGCCGGAGTGGGTCGTTTGACCGTCATTGACGACGACGTGGTCAATCTTTCCAATCTCCAACGTCAGGTCATTTACAGAACCGAGGACGTCGGGCGGGCGAAGGCAGAAGTTGCACGTGAGCGCCTCTTGGAGTTGGACCCTGGACTTGCGGTTGAATGCCATGTCGAACGGCTCAATCCACACAACGCCTTGGCCTTGCTTGCCGGACACGATCTTGTGATCGACGGAACCGATCTTATCCCAGCCCGGTACCTCATCGACGATGCGTGTGCCCTCCTTGGTCTGCCTTGGATTCACGCCTCTGTGCACCGTTTCGAGGGGCGGTTGGCGTTGTTTGAACCCGAACAAGGCGCATCGTACAGGGACCTCCATCCCGACCCTCCACCACCTGGATCGGTTCAGGCGTGCGACGAAGTCGGCGTCCTTGGAGCCGTGCCGGGCGTGCTTGGCACCATGCAAGCCGCCCTTGCGGTGGAAGTGCTGCTTGGGCGCGGCGACGCGGCGAAAGGGCGGCTGACGTTGGTTGATGTCCAAGGTTTGGAGACGCGCCACCTCCGATTCCAACGGCTTCAAGACCGTGAAACGCCGTCGGATTTGGGCGATGCACAACGGCTTTGGGAGGCAGACCCAGCATGCCACGTCGGTCGCCACGTTGAAGGGTCGGATGCTTCCGTTGGCGGGCAGATGTTCCACCAAATTTCATCCCCGGAATTTTTGCAACGGCGTGCGGCCGGCTGGTCCCCCTTCGTTTTGGACGTCCGCTCCCCCGAAGAATGCGCCCAGATGGCAGCCCACAGTTGTGGGCTTAGTGTGCCGCATACCCAGGTTCTCGAGGTGATGTCAGATTTGCCGCACGAAGGGGACATCCTGATTCATTGCAAGTCAGGCATGCGCTCGATGATGGCGGCCATGTTGCTCATGGAAGCCGGCGTGGACGGCTCCCGGTTGTACAACCTTCAAGACGGCATCCTCGGATGGTATGCCAACGCACCCGAGGACATCCGCGTAGGATGAGATGCCACGGATGCCCCTTCCACCCCTCTGGGGATGGAAGAGGTTGAAGGCCGTCACCGTTCGCTGTTCCCTTGGGGAAGGCCATGGCACACGTCATCGTCGCCGACGGCAACGAAGGGCGCCGATCCTTGTTGGCCAACACGCTCGAGCGAGAAGGCTTCCAAGTCACTCGGGTAAGCACGCTTCGCCAAACCGTAGGGACGACGGTGGCGACCACGCCGGAAGTGTTGCTCCTCGAGGAATCGTGGTCTGCTGGCAGCTCCTTGGACGCGGCGCAATCAATCGCGTCAAATCCGGCGGTCGGTTCACGCACGCGAATCGTGCTCTTGTCCCGCGACACGTCGCCGGATGCGCTGATGGGCGCTGCGCGGGCAGGCGTCGCCGAAGTCCTTGGCAAGCCCATCGACATGAATCGACTGATCGCGCAGGTCAGGGCACACGCCGAGAAGCGGACCGTTGCACCACCAGCCAACGTACCGATGCAGGGGCTTGGGGGCAGTGGGATGAGCACGGGCTTTGCTGCACCCCTTCCCGCCATGGACGACGGGTCATGGGCCATGCCCGTGCTCCGAGGTTTGCTCGGCTCCGACCGGTTGAACGCCGATTTGCTGCGAGAGGTGATGCCAGACGCAGCCGGTTTGGATGAGGATCCCGAAGGACTGGTTGAATTGGTTCGGAAGACCATGGCACGACTGGTGGAAGCGAACGAGGAATCGGTGGAATCAACGTCGGTTTCGGCCCCGGCCAAGGCGGCAGCAGGCCCCTCGATCGACGATCTGACGAAATCCGTCACCCTTGGCTCGGGTGAGGCTCCGAGCAAGGACGGAAGAGGCGGTACAACCCTGGACACCGGTGGCATGCAAGATGCCCTGCAACGGCAAGCCGACCAACTCGCAAAAGAAGTCGAGGACGCCATGGATTCGGTGCTTGACGAAGCGCCTCCGAACGTGATTGAGGCCGCGAAAGAGGGCGTTCGTGACGTGGACAAGGAGACCCTCGCCTACGTCCGATTGTGTGTCGAAGACATTCGAGATTTGCTTTGGGACCTTGGCCGCCCTGGTGCCGTGTCGGACCTGACCCTGATGACGCGTCTTGAGGACGCCACAGGTTTCGCTGAAGAAGTCCTGAAAATCTGGCCGTCTGAAGAGGACGCTTAGTCCACAGAGAGGTTTGAAGCCCGGCGCTCCTTGGCCAAGCCGGTGAGCGCATGGCCCAAGGCGACCTTCCACGCATTCACGGGAGCGGTTGGAAGCCCAGTGGCCCGCTTTCCTTCGTTGCGCCGTTGCTCGCTGACGCCGCCCGTGCAGAACTTTTGAGGTTCATGGCCGAACGGCATCAAGGTCTTCTCCCGCTTGCTGCTGACGCATGGGCTTCGAGCGTGGACGGCATTGAGGTCTTCGACGGCGCGTCTTGGCACACCTTCAGTGAATCCTTCCTGGAGGCGTTTGCCCTCCGCGCGGCAGGCCAAGCGGAACCGCTTGAGGGCGTCGATGCTGCCGAGGAAATCATCCCCCGGAGGAACGCAGATTTGCACCTTGGACGGCGTTTGACCCGTGTGCTCATCGATGTGCGCCTGACCTTGCGCCGTTTGGCGCACTACATGGCCGTCACCATGGGTCATCGGTTGGAATGGCAGCGCATGATGACGCGGACCCGGGCCCTCGATGAAGCCCTGAAGGTGCTCTATACAGAAGGGCGCGAAGCCCCCGACGGCACTCGGTTTGGAGGCAAAGGGTTCCGATCGACGTGGCAAGAAGCCATCGTGGCTGCAGCAACGCCGCTCGTCAGGCAGCAGGAGGCGCCTTTGGATGCACGTCCAGGTGCAGGTTACGACGGTGACCTCGTCGCTCCGATGATTCGGGACGTCGGACTGGCGCTCGCGATGGGCGATACACCCCTTGGCGTCATGGCCGCGAACTTTGGCAAGGCCGGGTCGATCATGAACGGCGGCCAGGACAACGCTGGAGGTCGCGACCTCCACATCGGCGCATGGCACGTGGGCGTGCTGCCTCCGACCGCCCCCCTCCCCATTGCAGCGTGCACAATGACGGGGTTGGCCTTCGCCGCGGTTCGGCAAGGGCTGGACCGTTTCCATGTCGCCTGCATTGGCGAAGGAGCCTCGTCATCCGGTGAGTTCTGGGAGGCGATGAACCTCGCCGGCGCGCGTGAGCTTCCAATCACCTACATCCTGCAAAACAATCAGATTGCCCTCGACACTCCTCCTGCACACCAATCGGGTGTTGAACTGTGGGCCGACAAAGCGGTCGCCATGGGCTTCCCAGGTTGGACCATCGACGGTTCAGACCCTGCGGCGATTCACGCAAGTGTGGCCGTTGCACGTGAATTCGGTCTTGGAGGCGGTGGACCGACCTTGATTCACATCGAGACGATGCGAGGGTGCGGCCACGCCCATCACCATGACGACCTCTACCTTGGCGCGCCCTCGGGCGCAACCCAGGGTTACGTCGACGACGCGCTTATCGAATACTGGGAAGCGAAAGACCCGGTGCCAACCCATCGCGCACTCTTGATCGACCTCGGCGTGGATCTCGAGGACCTCGAGACCATGGAGCAAGAGGAATTGGAAGGTGCCGAAGAAGCGATCAACGCCTTGGACGCCATGCCTTGGCCTCACCCCTCGACGGTCACCAAAGGCATCACCAGCCTTCACGATGCCGAAACTCAGGCCCAACACCTCGAACGCTTGAACGGCGGGGACCTCATGCGTGCGCCTCCTGATGGTCCGCTGCAGCCTGCGGAATTGGCGTGGACCTATGCCGACGAAGGAGGCTGGACCTATGCCCGGGCCATTCAGCAAGCGATGGCTGACGTGGCCGAACGTGAGGGTGACAACACCGTCTTCATCGGCGAGGACATGGAGGTCGCCGGTGCCTTTGGCCTGAACATGGGCCTTCGAAATGCAGGTCATCAAGACCTCCTGGTGGACATGCCCTTGTGCGAGGCGGCCATCATCCACACCGCGGTCGGTGCCGCCTTGTCTGGCATGCGGCCGATGGCCGAGATTCAGTTTGGCGGCTTTGCAGCATTGGCGCACAATGCATTGGTCAACAACGCCGCCATGCTGCGTTGGCGCTGGGGCGCCGAATGCCCCATGACCGTTCGCATCCCTCTCGGGGCGCGAACCCGCAGCGGACCGTATCACGCCAACATGATCGAGAGCTGGTATGCAAACGATCCCGGCCTTGTTGTGTTGGCTCCCGGGTCCCCTCAGCAAGCCTACGACATGATCGTTGAAGCATCGGCCCTTCCTGACCCGGTTCTCATCCTCGAACACATCGGGCTCTATGGCCTGCGTGGTGGAAGAACGGGATGGGGCGCCAACATCAATCAGCACGTGGACACCGGACCTGTGAATGCAGCCGTGGCCGCAGGCGAGCGGTACATGATCGGCAAAAGCCGGGTCATCCGCGGAGGCCGTGACGTGACCTTGGTGACGTGGGGGGCCATGGTGCACCTTGCCCTCGAGGCGGCGGCCACGTTGGCCACGGAAGGCGTGGAAGTGGAAGTGATCGACGTCGGGACGCTGATGCCGTTCGATGCCCAGCCTTGCGTCGATTCTGTGCTTCGCACCGGTCGATTGGTGGTCCTTCATGAGGCGCAGTGGTCCGGGGGCCTCGGCCATACCGTCCAGAGCCGAATCATGGAATCGGCCTTCTATGCACTTGAAGCCGCGCCGGTGGTCATCGGAGCCCTGGACACGCCCGTGCCGTTCTCTCCTCCGTTGGAAAACCACACCATCCCTGCGGTTGCCCACGTGGAAACCGTCCTCCGAACCTTGACACAAGATTAGCCCTGAGCATCCTGAAGGATGATGAAGGGGTGATGCTTAGGTCGTTCTATGGCGGACCCCGAGCATGTGCAAGGGCTGCCAAAGTTGCTGTCCTACAACGCCTTCCTCATCACTGCGTCCTTGTTCCTCGGTCTGCTCCTCCTCGAGGGCATCTTGGACAAGAATGCCTTGATGACCATCGGATTGTTGCTGCTCTTGGCCATCGGACTGCTCGTGTCCTCGGCCGACTTTTTCATCGCAGGAGCGCGCAGTTTGGCAAAGCGTGCAGGTGTCGCCGAGGTGGTCATTGGATTGACGGTGGTGTCCATTGGGACGTCCTTGCCTGAAATCCTCGTCACCGCCTCTGCAGCCTATGACATTCCAACTTCTTCAGGGAATGTTGCCGACCTTGCGGTGGGGTCAATTTTTGGGTCTGTGCTTGTTCAAATCACCCTCATCCTTGGAATCGTTGCCTTCACCCGACCTATACGGGTCGGCCCAGAATGGCTTCGGCGTGACGGCATGCTGATGTTGAGTGCCAACGTGTTGCTTGGTATCCTCATTTGGACTGGGACCACGCTGAACAGGGTCGAAGGTGGCTTCCTTGTTCTGGCCTACGTCTGGTACGTGGTTTGGTTGGTTCGCCATCGAAAAGAAATTCAGGAAGACGCACGAAAGCAAGGCCTTGAGCCTCAAGCAGGCGAAACCATGTCCTTGTGGAGCACCGGGGCTTCGATCGTCATGGTCGTGCTCGGGCTCGC
>DUHU01000216.1:0-2228 GCA_013330765.1 Candidatus Poseidoniaceae archaeon
ATGCTCAACGATGTACATGATTCACCCCGCGTACCTGCTCGACGTGTTGGAACGGGTTGAGGACGGAGAACTGCCCAATCGGGTGGTGGTTCCGACTTCAGTCCAAGAAGGAGCGTTGCTCGCCCTCGAACGCATGCTTGCCATTAAGTCCTGAACAAACCGACGAGCAGGGGTTTGGTTAAGGCCAGACGAAACGGGATTTAGGCGCCCCGAAAAGGGCACTGCGAGCCTATCAAAAGGTTTAGACCATGCCCACTTCAGCACCAAACATGAGCAAGAACGACGAGGCGTACATCTCCATTCTCAACGAGATCATGGAAACCGAGTTGGCCGGCGTGGTGAAGTACACGCATTACAGCCTGATGATTTACGGATACAACCGCATTCCAATCGTCGACTGGATGAAGGGCAACGCCACGGAATCCCTCGACCATGCGCACCGTGCAGGCGAATTCGTCACGCTCCTCGGGGGCCACCCCTCGCTGAAGATTGGCACCTTGCTTGAGACCGAGCAGCACGACATTGGAGACATCCTTCGGGAAAGCCTCCAACACGAGAAGCATGCGCTCAACCTCTACTACAAACTCCTCGAAGCCGCGACCGAAGGCGGCTCAGTCCTGTTGGAAGAATACGCGCGTGAGCAGATCATCGCCGAAGAGAGCCACCTCGATGAGGTCAACAAAATGCTCCGTTTCCCGGGCCAAACCCAGGTGTTTACCGGGTGAGGCACCGGCCTCAGGACAGAAGCGCGTTGGTCATCGACCATCCAGCGTAAGCAAGTATCGGGCAACCGAGCAAGGTCACTGCGAGATAGGCGGCCGCGAGAAAACGCTCACCGCCATCGACCATTCGGACCGTTTCAACCGCGAAGGTGGACATCGTGGTAAAGGCCCCAAGCAGGCCTGTTCCGAAGGCCAAGGCTTGATCGCGCGAGAGCACGGCCTCCGCCAACAAGACCGTCATGATGCCGAGCAACATCGAACCGAGCAAATTGACGCCCAACGTGCCCCATGGAATTCCTTCGGCATCGGCAGCAGGCGATACGCTCCAGCGCAAGACGGCTCCGAAAGCCCCACCCACCGCCACGAGGATCACGGGAGCCACCATGCCCCGACCAATGCAGCGAGGAGCATCATTCTGTTGCCGCTCCATTGAAGTCAAACGCTCCGTTGGCCCATCATGGCCCGCATCCACTTCTTGACCGGAAACGCAGGCAAGGTCGATGAAGCGGTGCATCACCTCGCACCCTTGGGCCATGACGTGGTCCAACTCTCGATCGACGGCATCGTCGAGCCTCAAGCCGAAGAACTGGAAACGGTGGCCAGGGCGAAACTCGAACAAGCGAAAGCCCACCTTCCGGACCCAAACGACTGGCTGATGGTCGAAGATGCAGGCTTGTTTGTGGAAGCGCTTGACGGATTCCCCGGCGTGTATTCCTCATACGCCCTGAGCACCCTCGGATGCCATGGTCTGCTCCGCCTGTTGGACCACCTGCACAGCGAGGACCTCCACGTTGAAGCCGGCCTTCGTCGAGCTGAATTCAGGGCTGTTGCAGCCCTGATGACCCCTCAAGGCACGTTCATTGGCGAAGGGGCATGCCTTGGTCGCATCGCTCCTGCCCTTGACGGAGAGGGAGGTTTCGGGTTCGATCCTGTCTTCATTCCGAGGGACTTGGACCTCTCAGGCCAGCCTGCAGAAATCGGCGTCCAAGGCGAAGTGTCGACGCATGGACGCACCTTTGCGGCCGTGGACATGGACCTCAAGGGGAAGTTTAGCCACCGCACGGAGGCCCTTCAGGACCTCTTGGCTCAACTTGGAACGGCCGATGAAGCGGCATCAGCGTCATAAGCACAAGCGGACAGTCGGGGTTGAGCCACATGAGGACCGTTCGATTGCTCGTGGGACTTCTGTTCCTCGGGGTGTTGGCCAGTTACCTCCTTTTGGCCGGAGAACTCGTTGAAGAAGCCCAATGGGGTTCGGTTGCGACGCTCGGCGTGCTTGGGCTTGCATGGGTACGCCTCGGCGGTCGACCCAAACCTGTTCGAGCGCCCGCACAAGCTGCGCCCACCCCGATTCAGGACGCAGCGCCTGAAGCCGTCTCAGAAACCTCCGAGGAAGCCCTTGAGGCGCCGGCTCCTGTGCGCCAAGAATCGCCAGCAACGTTGGCAGAACGCAAGCGCCTGAAGGTGGAGGCGGCCAAAGCAGCACAGGCAGAGGCCCTTGCTGCT
>DUHU01000216.1:2530-5790 GCA_013330765.1 Candidatus Poseidoniaceae archaeon
GCAGAGGCCCTTGCTGCACAAGAAGCCGATGCCGAGGAAACCCACGGACCGATCATCGAGGTGGAGGTCGAAGAGGTGCATGTCGCGCAAGAATTCGTGGTCGAGGTGACCGCCGACTCCGTGGAAGATGCGGACATCGCCGTGACCGTCGAAGAACGAAGGGAGCGGCATGCAGCCGTGCGCGAGCGCATCGAGGCCCGTCGCCGTGGCCGTATGGCGGAGATTCGAGCTGCGACCGTTCGCATGTGGGAAGAAGCCGAGGCCCGTGAAGACCTCGTGGCCCTCCTTCGCACGCCGGAACACGGCCTGCACGTGTTGGACGTCCCTGAGCACCCTGAGCCTGGACGACCCTACGGTGCAACCTTCGTTCGACTCGATGAGACCCGGGTGATCAAGCTCCGCGTGCCGCTTGACGAAGGCTACAGCAGCAGTTCGACCAACGAAGCCCCATTGCTCCCTGAACTTCCACCGCTCCAGCTCCCGGGCGACCTGCCGCCCCTTCCCGATCTTCCCCCTCCTGCGGACTCCATTGAAGCCCGGTCCGATGCCCTTGCGGCCTTGGCGCCCAGCGACGACGTCGGGCGAAACTGAACTTGCGCTGAGGCGCACGTTCGAACCGGGACCAGGCGTCCCGTGGCCGCGACCTGGAGTCCTGCGGGGCTCCGGGTTGCCTCACTTATGCGTCCACTTGGGCGTTTCACGGCTCAGGAAGGCGTCGACGCCAATCGCAGTGTCGGCGGTGTCAAACAGCGCCGAAAAAGCGTCCAATTCCAGCGTCAGGCCCTCACTCATTGTGGTTTCAAGGGCACCACGCATGGTGGCTTTGGCCACTTTCATCGTCGACGCAGATTTGCTCCCGATGCTGCGCGCAAGCGTCAGCGTTCGCTCAAGGAGGTCTTCCGCCGGCACCACGTGGTTTACCAGTCCAATGCGATCGGCCTCGCTGGCGTCGATCATCTCACCGGTGAACACCAATTCCATGGCTCGACCAAGTCCAATCAGACGTGCAAGACGCTGGGTCCCTCCACCACCGGGCATCAGTCCGAGGTTGATTTCCGGCGTACCGAAGCTCGAACGGTCGCTGGCGATGCGCAAATCGCACGCCACCGCCACTTCACAACCGCCACCAAGGGCGAACCCGTCGATCATCGCGATGGTCGGTTTGCTGATGCCCCAGATGGCTTCCCAGCCGTTGTCGGCAAAGATCGGATAGATCTCCTTGCTGTCCTTGCCTGCAAATTCTGCGATGTCGGCGCCGGCCACGAAGGCGTTCGGTTTCGGACGACGACCTTCCGGTGCTGGCCCTGGGGCAGCCCCTGTGAAGATCACACACCGGACCTCGTCCTGCGTCTCAACGTCCTTTGCGTACGCTTTGATGGCGCTCATGACGTCTTGGTTTAGGGCGTTCAACTTGTTGGGGCGGTTGATGGTGACCATGGCAATGACGCCGCTGTCATCGGATTCAGGTGCAACGGGAAGGTGTTCGACAAGGAGCACGTCATCGGCCATGTCCAGACGAAGGGTTGCCCCCTCAAGAGCGCACCGACGAGGCAAAGGACGCCCAACGTTGAAGGCGTTCGCCCAAAGGCAAGAGCGTGGAAGGCGTCTACCTGACGTGGATGATCAGCGCGCTTGCGCTGGGCGTGGTGCTCCTTCCGGTCTATGCGCCGCCGTGGAGTCGCTTGACGCTGTCCGGTTTTGTCGATTTTATCCGCCGTTATTGGGTGCACGTGCTCCTCCTGCTGATGATCTACAACGCCAAGGACTTCCTCGATCAGGTCGATCGAATCCTGATGGCCAACACCAACCTCGACATGACGGCGTGGATTTACGCCATCGAAGGCGACCTTGTCCTGCGCGTGCAGGAGACCTTCGAAGCGAGGTGGTTGTCGATTGCGCTGACGCACTTCTATGTGGCCGGATTCATGTTCATCTGCTACGTTTCCGTCTTCTACGTCGCCTACTTTGACGATCGATGGATGGCCGACAGAATCGTCCTCTCCATCGCGTGGGTGTACGTGCTCGCGGTGCCCTTCTACCTGTTCTTCAACGTCCGTGTGACCGGTGACGTCATCCCTGGCATGGAGACGATCGCCTACGATCTGACGCCGGAGATTGCTGACTGGTTCCGTCGCATCGACCCCTTCACAAACGGCATGCCAAGCTTGCACATCGGCATTCCGTTTGTCGTGTGGCTGTGCCTGTTGCGGTATGACGAGGACCGCCGCTGGACGCGTTACCGCCACACGGTCTTGCTCTACACCGCCGTCACGGCGTTCACCATCGTGTACCTCGGCATCCATTGGATTTCGGACATCGTCGGAGGGTTCCTGATCGCCGCCGGAGCCGTGGCCATGACGGAGCGTTCTGTGGGCTTTGTGTGGCGTATTGGAGACGAACGCACCATGAACGCCCGCTTGGCCTCCTTGTTGACTCAGCCGCGCGTGGCGATGAAGGCGCTCTTCGGTCCTGCCATGATCCACCTCCGGAGGTTCCGTCAACCCGGCGCGCGCGAATCCCGGGTCAGTCTCGGCGTGGTGCTCTTCCTCGTCCTGCTGGTGGTGACCTACGACTTGACGCATCAGGCCTTGCCCGCCGGAGGCATCGAAGCCCCAGAGGGCGCCACCGCTGCCGACGGTTGGGTGGCGACCATGGACAACCGAAGTGGCGTCCACGTGGTCGTTCTGAACGACCTTGCAGCACCCAATGTGGTGATTGAAGTGGCCCAGTTGTCGATGGGCGAAGGCGACCTGTTGGCCTTGGACGGCGGCCATCTGGCCATGGCCAACGCCACTGCGATTCGCATGGTGCACACCAATGCACCTCAAACCGTGGCCATGGAGACGAGCATCGACGAACGTCCGTCCGTGCTGACCGTGGCCGAAGGTCCTGATGGGCCAATCGTGCTTGCCGTGGTCAACGGAACCCTCCATGGATGGACCATGCAAGGAGACGAAGCGCCGCTTCCGACCCCGGCCTCCGGCGTCATCGCCTTGGTTACCGAGGGGGCGGAATTGGCATGGAGCACCGAAGACGAGCCGATGCAAGTTCGCATGGCAAGGTTGGGTACAAGCGGCGCACTGACCGTTCCCCTGAACGCCAGCGCCTCTCCCGAGCAGGAGGCTGAAATGGAGGCATGGGGGTTGCCTGCAGACGTGATCAACGGGACCGTGATCGAGTTGGAACTCAGCCAAACCCACCTCGTGGCCGTGGTCAACGTGAGCACGGTGGACCGTCTGGTGATGTACGACCGAACGGAG
>DUHU01000131.1:0-5132 GCA_013330765.1 Candidatus Poseidoniaceae archaeon
CAACACAAGTTCATACCCTCGTGTGACGACGTTGGACCATGAACGATGAGCAGCCCCTCCCGCTCTTCGTCCTCCCCATGACCCTCATGCCAGGAGAAATCACGCAACTGCGTGTGTTTGAGCCACGGTACAAGCAGATGCTTGACACCTGCATTCTCGACGAACGCCCGTTTGGGCTGGTCCTCAACGACCCCTTCCATCCTGTTCGAGGCTGGGATGGACCTCGGACCACCGGCACCCTGGCTCACATCGAAGACCACGAGGAAGCGGGGAGCAACCACATGCTCGTGGTTCGAGGCGGCGACCGTTTTGACGTCGTGGAGGTCATCGAACCCGCACTCCCTCCTTTTTCTGACCCGGCGGTCAGCGATTTGGTCGGCGAAGACGGCTTTTTCCCAGACCAAGAAGCACTGATGACACGGGCGGAAGAATTGGGCAGGTCCGACTTGCCCCTTCACATCAGCGCAACAGTACGGCTGCGGCCCGCATTCGATCCGTCGGATGCAGCCATGGGGGCCGTCCATACCCTGCTCCACTCGACGATGACGGCGATCGCCGCTGCCATGGGCATCGACGAGGAGACCGCTGGACCTTGGGTTGAAAACCGGATTGCAGACGTCACCGCCGCAGGGCCCGATGGCATCTTTTTGGCGGCCGCCATGGTGCTTCCAGACCCCGAATCACGTCAACAAGTGCTCTCAAGCACGTCGTTCGAAGAGGCTCTTGGGGAACTTGAACACGGCCTTCGCGGCATCCGCAAGGACCTGGGCCTCGAAGAAGAGTGACCTACATCGAAAGCAGGACCTTCCCCACATTCTCTCCATTATGGAGTCGATGGTGCGCACGAACCGTCTCTTCCAAGGGAAAAACGGAATCAATGACGGGGTCGAGGTGGCCCTCCATGACTCCTTGGACCAATCGCTCCATCTGGTGCATCAAGACGTCTTGACGGGACCACGTGCCCATGTGAACGCCGTACAAGGCACGGTTTCTGGTCATCAAGCGCATGGGATCGATTTCAGCACGTCGTAGCCATGCGAGGGCCGTTCGAATTGGGCGGCGTTTGCCCGTCGGCGCGAAGGCCGACAAGCCGTAGGTGTAGACCCGACCGCCTTCACGGCACGCGGACAGGCTCCGAATGAGATGGTCTCCGCCAACAGGATCCAACACATGATCCACCCCATCCCCGCCGGTGGCGTCGAGAACAATGCGGACAAAATCCTCCGAATGGCGATCGATGGGCGTCCCACCAAAGGACCGGATAATCTCCGCTTTTTTCGCCGACGCGGTGGCCCATACGTTCGTTACGCCCGCCCATCGGCACAGCTGCAAGGCCGCAGTGCCCACACCACCACCACCCCCGTGGATCAACACAGAATGTTCTGCCTCGAGGTGACCGAGATGATGCAGCATGTGGTGTGCGGTGAGGTAGGTCACCGGCATGGCCGCGGCCGCCTCGAGGCTCATGCCTTCAGGAACCCGAACAACGCGGTTTGCCTCACATGTCAGGTGGCTCGTCTGTGCACCGGTGCCCGGCACCGCGATGACGGGATCACCAACGGCCAAACCCTCGACCTCGGAACCAACCTCAGCAACCGTCCCGGATGCCTCGTATCCTGGTGTGTAGGGGTACGGAGGTCGTGGTTTGTACAGACCGAGGCGCTGCAAAAGGTCGGCGAAATTGATGCCCGCAAACGCGACATTGACGAGAACCTCACGTGGCCCGGGGGGCCTTGGTTGGAAGGATTCGACGCGCATGGTTTCTGGGGCACCGGCCCGGGTCAACACCAACCGCTTGCCCATGACACCGGGTCTCGCCCCACGGTTTCAAGCCGCCGTTTCTCAACCACTGGGCGTGCAAAAATGGCTTTGAACGGGGCATGCATTCGTCGTCCCATGAGCACCCATCCCCGCCAGACGGCCGGACGCGTACTCGATGCCGTGGCGCAGAGCGGAACGCACTACGGCTCAGGATTCCCCATGATCGCCAGCGAGAACGTCATCTCGCCACTCGTCCGTCGGGCGTGCGACAGCGACCTTCACGGCCGTTATGCGGAAGGGTTGCCTGGAAAACGGTACTACCAAGGTTGCGAGGATTTCGACACCATCGAAACCATCGGGATTGATTTGGCGAAGAAGATCTTCAACGCTTCGTTTGCCAACATTCAACCCATTTCTGGAACCGTGGCCAACATCGCCGCACTCAAGGCCCTGGTCAAACCAGGGGATCGCATTACGGCGGTTTCGACCGCGGACGGCGGCCACATCTCTCACGCCCAAATGGGCGCGGTTGGCCTCAGGGGATTGGACCTCCACACCTACCCGTGGGACGAAGACCGCATGGAGCCAGACCTTGATGCAGCAGCGGCCATGATTCGTGAGACAAAACCAGCACTCGCGTTGTTTGGGGCTTCCGTGTTCCTCTTTCCAACGCCTCTTGAGGAGTTGGCCTCGGCCGCGCACGAAGTCGGGGCACAGGTAATGTACGACGGAGCGCACGTGCTGGGGCTGATCGCCGGTGGCGTTTTCCAAGATCCACTGCGCGAAGGCGCGGACGTGATGACCGGATCGTCGCACAAGACCTTCCCCGGGCCCCAAGGCGGGTTCCTCCTTTCCAACACCGAAGACGAAACGATGCAACGTCGTCTCAACAACGCGGTCTTTCCCGGAACAAACTCGTCCTACCATCTGCACCACGTGGCAGGCAAAGCGGTCGCGTTGGCCGAGTTCGAGGCCTACGGCGCCAGCTATGCCCGAGACACCGTCACGAACGCAAGGGCGTTGGCGGAAGCACTGGCCGCAGAAGGCTTCGACGTGTTGGCCGAAGAACGTGGGTACACCGCCAGCCACCAAGTCCTGACCAGGCATGGTGAGACGGATTCAGGGGCCGGCCGAGCCGCTGCAACCCTGCTCGAGGAAGCCGGGATCATCACGAACATGAACATGCTTCCAGGCGACACCCGCGCCCTCTCCCCCTCAGGCCTTCGCCTCGGCGTGCAGGAACTCACCCGCCATGGCATGGGCCCAGATCAGATGCAAGACGTCGCCACGTGCTTCCGTCGCGCATTGATCGACGGCGTGGACCCGGCGAAGGTGAAAGCCGAGGTGGCGGCGATCCGAGAAGGTTTCACCGAGGTCCAGTACTGCTTCGAGGCCTGACATCGCTCACACAACGGGGACGTTGTCGGAATGCACCCGGAAGCCGGGGTTTGAAGCGTCAGTTCGCCGTCGCCGGCATGTCCGCCAACCTTGCAGCCATCCATCGCTTCCACAGGGGGGAAAGCAACGCTGGCCAAAAGCATCCATAGTACCCACTGGGCATGTCGGGGGCGCCTTCGTACGGCTGAAGGTCCCACCACCCTTCGCTGGCCTTGAGGTGGTGTGCGGGGTGAAGGCTGAGGTTGAACAACGTCCAACACGACCACCGCCGTTCGGATTGCCAACTGTGCATCTTGCTTTGCCGTTCACCCTCCTTTCGACGCAGGCCGTAATGCTGGACGTAGTTGATGTACTCCAACAAGAAGACGGCCACAGCGGCTTGTCCAAGGAAAGCCAAGCCGGCACCTGCATCGAGCGCAAGAAGGCCCCCTACAAGGGCCAATTCAACCACGACGATGCGCACCACACGGTTTCGCCAAACCCCGACGCCTCGTTTCGCATGCAGGGCGTACGCATCTCGGAATTGCCGTGGAACGGTCCGTGCCACAAAACCCCAGACGGATTCACCCGCGTCCGCAGAAGCCGGATCTGTGGCGGTGGCGACGTGTTTGTGATGGGTGATGTTGTGCTCTTCTGTGAAGTGCCCATACAAGACGAGCAGCATGTTGAGGCGCGCCAATTTGGCGGACAACGACTTTGGACGCGTGTGGCCGAGTTCGTGGGCGACGATGATGCCGCTGACGCCCGAACAGATTCCCGTTGACACGGCCGCGGCCAGCAGGTAGAGCGGATCCTCACCCAGTGTCCCGAGTCGCACCAAGGCCAGTATGGCGCAGACGTGAAGCGCGGTGTGCACATACAACAAACCCCTGAACGGCCGCCCCGACGCCGGACGTAGTTGCGACCGCGACCGCGTTCCGAGCACACGATCGAGGACGGGGCCTATGCCTAGCATCCACACGGCGCCCATGGCTGCAGCAGGGCCGCCAACGATGTTTCCGGCAATCACCAGGCCCGGATTGATCAAGCCCAGCAAATGGGGAGCAAACGGTGTTTCACGCCCCTCCATGCTCCCACCACCGCTGCTGTGGATTCAAGCGTTGTTCCTGCAGCACCCGTCTCGGGGGCGGAACAGGGTCACGCCTCGTCGATTTCAGGCTCGCTCCTGCGGGGGACCAGCACGGCGACCACGCATGCGATGGTGAGCGTCTCGACCAAACCAAAGGGAAGAGGTACGGCTTCCAATACTCCGTCAGAAGCCCGCCCTTCATCCCGATCGGCGTTGTGCTGAGGCAGTGCAGGATAGTCGTCTTCCATGACCATGAACCAATCGAGGTCGCGGGGGAGGTCCTCCGTCAAAGGCTCGTGACCGTCCACATCGACCAGGTAATCGTCTTCAATGCGAATTCCGAACCAATCCTCGATGTAGATGCCCGGTTCGATGGTGATGGCATCGATGGGCGTCAACGGTTCGTTGTTGAAATTCAAGCCGAAAAGCGGCTCATCGAACCCGCTGGAGAGCAAGGGAGGCTCGTGAACGCAAACGCCAAACCCGTGCCCAAGGCTGTGAATGAAGTACTCACCGTACCCCTTCTCCTCAATGTAGGTTCGAGCCACATCGTCCAACACCCATGCGGGGGTTCCCGATTCAATCAGCGGGAACGTGAGGTTCTGGGCGTCGTGGACCGTCATGTAAGCGTCGATGATCGTCTCGTTGTCGGTGCCTCCGATGACGTAGGATCGGGTGACGTCACTGACCCAATCTTGCACACGCGCCCCGAGGTCCACGACCACCACATCGCCGGGTTGGACGATACGCGGCCCAGCCCCATGGTGTTCAGGATCGCCGTGGGGAATGGCGCCGTTTGGGCCACTTGCCACGATGGTTTCGAAGCTGGGCCAAATCGGATTTGACCCGTTCCGAATCATCGATCTGTCGATCTCTTCTGCGATTTCGGCTTCGGTGAATTCCT
>DUHU01000131.1:5459-9616 GCA_013330765.1 Candidatus Poseidoniaceae archaeon
CACCCATGAGCACCCGCCACATCATCCAGCGCGCCGTTTCTTGGCCGAACTCCGCAATGGTGGTTGCCTCCCTGATGGCCGCATCTTTGGCCGGACTGAGCCCTTCAGGCGAAGGAGCCTCACCGTCGATCAGGCGTGCGACCTCGGTTTCGCAGGCCGAAGCCGCCGGAGCAAGCAGCAGCATGAGGAGAACCCCCAACGGCAGCATGCGGCCCATGAGTGGCGCTTATCTCACCTGCTCATCAAATCGACGCAGGCCCCAATGTGCGAATCATTGAAGATGGCCGCGCGAGAGTTCCCACCATGGCAGCCAAGCCCCCTGCAAAGAAGAAAGGGCGACGACGACGCAAAATGCGTCTGACGCTCAAGCAGAAGAAGATGGACGTCACGGCCGACACTTACTCTGACAGCCTCGGGTGGTCCACCGACGTCGGGCGCACGCTCGGCGATGCTCCAAAGGAGGCCGAGCCAGACACCATTTCTGTGCAGTGTGAAATGTGCGGCATCATGATGAAAGCGCGAAAGCCGCGCAAATCGCGCTACACGATCACGTGCGATTACGAATCGTGTGGACACACGATGGACTTCAGCTGAGGGCCCCCCATGCGAGCCTTGCTCGCCGGCCTGCTCTGTTTGCTTGTGTTGTCTCCAGGGTGCGTGACGCCCGACGAGGATCGGATGATCCTCGCCACCACCACGTCGATGCGCGACTCAGGCCTCCTCGAAGTCCTTTTGCCGGCCTTCACGAACGCCACCGGGCACGAGGTTGACGTGGTGGCGGTCGGAACCGGCGCCGCACTCAACCTTGGGCGCAGCGGGGATGCCGACGTGCTCATCGTCCACGCGCCTGAAGCCGAGATGGAATTTCTCGAAGAGGGTCATGGCTCCACGCGCTCTGTTTTTGCCTGGAACACCTTTGTCCTCCTGACGCCAGAACCGATGAACGGCAGCCTGTTCGATGTTCTCGATACCCTCGTCGCCAACGAGCAATGCTTTGTGTCTCGAGGGGACGCTTCAGGCACGCACATCAAGGAACAAATCCTCTGGCAGGCTTGGGCGGATGCCGGTCGAGGCGACGTCGTTGAAGACTCCTCAGGAGTCCATCCCGCAGGCGATTGGTACCTGTCCATCGGACAAGGTATGGGCGCGGCCATCACGATGGCCGACGAGAAACGCTGTGTGACGTTGAGCGACCTTGGCACGGCGTTGTTCCGCGCAGAGACGGTGGACTTGGACCTTCAGCGCTATGACGACGAGGTCATGGTGAATCCGTACAGCATCATTCCCCTCGACGGCCCGCATGCGGCGGAAGCCGAAGCGCTCCGGACGTTCTTGTTGACCGAGGCGGCGCAATTGATCGACGACCACACGGTCTCAGGGGAGCCGATGTTTACCCCAGGTCAACCCTGAACTTCACCGAGCAACAGGGCGGCCGTTTCACTGCCCTCGTCCACCAAACGCCCGGCAGCGAGCAGCATGCGGCGGTCGCCAAGACGGCGGGCCTGCGCCAGGTCGTGGGTCGCCAAAACCACCACGGCCCCCTCGTCCGCAGCACGCCGAACCACGGCTTCAACCGCCAATGTGGTGGGGAGATCCAATCCAGAGGTAAATTCGTCAAGGATCAGCACGGACGGCGTAAGCGCGAGGGCACGAGCAAGACTGACTCGCTGCCGTTCACCGCCGGAAAGCACCGCTGCAGGGCGCTCTGCAACTTCGTCCAAGCCCAAACCTTCGAGGAGGCCCGCGCGTGCCGGATCGACCAATTCAACTTCAGCAGCAGGATGCGAGGTCAGCATCACGGGATGCTGAGCCACGCGGCCAACCCCTCCACGCCCGCGTTTGACGGGAACTCCTTCCACGTCCGCTAGCAGTCCGGCAATGGCACGCAGGAGGGTTGACTTTCCAGCCCCCGACGCCCCCATCACCACGAGGATCTCACCGCCACGAACGACCACCTCTTCCACATCGAGCACGGTCACTCCCTTGCGCTTGATGCTGATCAGCGGCCACACGTATCCATCGTGCGCACGTGCCATGGCATCGGGAAGGGCTTGGGGCGATCGCCCTGCAGCACCGCGAGGCCGAACCATACGCAACCCTTCGATGAGGAACATGGCAGCAAGTGCGAGGAGGAGAAGCAGCCCCCCTTGCGCCACCGCTGCTCCGAGGTCGCCCCTGCTCGTTTCAAGGACAATGCTGGTCGTCAGCACCCGGGTTTGTCCAGCGATGTTGCCGCCGACCATGAGCACGGAGCCGACTTCAGCAATGGCACGGCCAAAACCCAACGCCACACCGTTGAGCACGCCACGCCACACCAATCCCACTTCGACCCGCAACCTGTTGCGTGCGTCAAGAGCAAGCAAATCTAGCGCTTCCCGATGGCCCTCTGTGATGGCGTCAAAGGCCGACCACGTCCCTCCCCAAACCAGCGGGAGCACCAGCAGGGTTTGGGCCAAGATCATCGCCGGGACGGTGAACAACAAGTCCAGTTCCGACAACGGGCCGCGATTTGACAGGGCGAGGTACACGAGCACGCCCACGACCACAGGGGGCAACCCGTAGAGGGTCCGTACCGCCATCCGAAGCCCGCTGAGCCCGCCGCGTCGAGCACACTTTGCCCCGAGCGGGATGCCGATCAATGAGGCAAGCAGGGTGGCAGACCCGCTTGTCAGAAGGGTCGTTGCCACAATGGATGCCATGGCGCCCCCCGTTCGTGCTGGACCGCCCCCGCCATCATGCTGACGGCGGGACCACCACCATCCTCAAGCGGGACCGGGCCTCCCTTGGGCCATGGACGTGCCTTACTTCGTCGAGGTGGACGAAGCGCGACGCATCGCCTCGGATGCTTTGGCCAACTTGACGCCGTGCGAGGTTGAGCACGTGGCACTGGGAGCAGCGCATGGCCGCATCCTCGCCACCGACCTGCGATCGCTGGTGGATGACCCACCCTTCGACAATTCAGCCATGGACGGCTTCGCCGTGCGAGCGTCTGACGTTCCGACAATCCCCGCCACACTCCCCGTCCAGAGCACCGTTGCGGCCGCCGCCCATGAGGACCAGGCCCCGCTCCAACCGGGCCATGCCGTACGCATCATGACCGGGGCTCCGATGCCTTCTGGGGCTGACGCCATCCTCCCCATCGAACGTTGTGACGTGGGGGAAGACGAGGTCACCCTGAACGCCCCCGTGCGAACCGGGTTCGTGCGAAAGCAAGGAGAAAACCTCCAGAAGGGAACCGTCGGGTTGTCCGCTGGGGCCTACCTTACTCCCGCCAAAGTCGGGCTCTGCGCGACCATGGGCCACCCGGACGTCCCCGTTGTCAAGCGGTTGAACGTGGCCGTCATCCCCACCGGGGACGAACTCCGACCCGCAGGCGAGCCGTTGCGTCACGGGGAAGTCTACGAATCCAACTCCCACGGCCTCGTCGGTTTGGTCCGTGCCATGGGCCATGAGGCAACGCATCACCCCGCCGTGGAAGACACCCTCGACGGCCTCCGAGCTGCGCTCGATGCCGCCGCCGAATCGTCCGACATGATCGTGACCTCCGGCGGCGTTTCCATGGGTGAGTGGGACCTTGTTCGTCGTCTGATGGAAGAGGAGGGCGACCTCAGGTACTGGCGGGTCAAGATCCGCCCCGGCTCGCCCCCGCTCTTCGGACTGTGGAAGGGAACGCCACTCTTCGGCTTGCCCGGAAATCCGGTGAGCAGCCACGTCGTCTTCCGCTTGCTCGTGGCCGATGCCATTCGAGCCTGGACCGGCGCACACGGCCCCCGCGAGACCACCGTCCGCGCACGCCTCCTTGACCCGGTCAAGAGCACGAAGGATTGCTTGACGCTGAGGCGCGTGACGGTGGCCCTCGTGGACGGTGAAATGGTGGCCCGACAACCCCGCCATCAGGGCTCAGGCAACCTCGAAAGCCTGGCCAGCGCCGACGCACTGACCCTGCTTCCTCCAGGGGCTTCGGGCGAAGCGGGCGAAATCATCGACGTTCTCTTGCTCTGAGCGCGCCAAGGCAACAACGTCCCCATTGCTTGATATTCCTACGGGTCGGCCAGCAACCATGCAGCCAACGCTGCCCAGCAACGCCTCGCCCGTGTTGCTGGAAGCACCCTCCACCGGCGGCACATCCAGCCGGCGCCATGATCTGGATTGGCTCC
>DUHU01000072.1 GCA_013330765.1 Candidatus Poseidoniaceae archaeon
CTCGGACGAAGGTGTCATCGAAGCGCCAGGTGCCATGCTCGGCATGGACGTCCGACCCGGAGGGGAGGCCGTGTTGCTCGTCGGCGAATCCGGTTGGGCCCACCGCATCGACGGACTCGAACCTGAGCGGCGCGACCTTGACGTGGAGTTGGGGACCGGCCGGACCGTCGACATCAACGCCGTGGATTGGCATCCAGGCGGTGCCACCGCACTGCTCGTCGGAGACACGGGCCTCTTGATGCGCTATGCAGGCGACACTCACGCCGTGACGAACGCAAACGGCTCGAACCTCCTGATCGGACGTGACCTCATCGACGTGGCGTGGCGACCCGGGGCTGACGTGGCCTACATCGCTTCCTCCGACGGTGGGTTGTGGCGGTTCGCGGAAGGCACCGGCCCCGTGATGCTCGACGGAGGCCTTGAGACGGAGGACATCGTTGATTTGGAATGCCACCGTTCGGCCAACGTCTGTGTGGTCGCTACCAGCCAGAACGGCTTGGCGGTCATTGGCCGCTCCCATGACGTCACCTGGCTGACGGGGACCTCGACCACCACCTGGTCCGGCGTCACCTGTGCCGACCCCACGCTGAATGAATGCACGGCCTTTGGGCTTGGGTTGTCCACGATGACCGTCATGATCGACACCGAAACGGCGTCTCGGAGCACCACAGGACCAATTCGCAACCTCAAGAGCATCGGTTCCGAAATGGGAGGAGCTTCTGTCGGGGCTGGAGGCACGTCCTTGGTTCACCTTTCGCCGCTTGGCCTTGTCCGTCACGATCCCGTGGACGACGAAGCCTACGAGCATCTTGGACCCGAACAGGCGGTGGCCTTCGACACCCAAATCGCCGGCCGTTCGCTCCTCGGCGCGTGGGAGAGTGGCGTGGGCACGGGTTGGTTCCTCACCACCGACGGTGACCTCGTGGGCATGGTCCCTGACACAAGCGACATGGAATCCACCGTCCTTGAGACCGTCGCGGGCATCGCGGTGGCCGTGGCCCTGATCGGCAGCATCATCGGTTTGATTTTCATGAACAGCCCGAAGATGCAGGCGGCCTACATCCGGCGTCGCAACGCACGTCGTTCACGACAGCGTTGAATCCCATGGGCCCTGCAACAGGTCCTTAGAGCGGTCCCCCCCGCATGATGGACGAGGGAAGCCAATGGAAGCCTTCGAAGCACCTGATTTTTACGACATCGAATCGCTCCTCACCGAAGAGGAAATCATGATCCGAGACATGGTCCGGAACTACGTTGACGAAGAGGTGCTCCCGCACATCGAAGAAGCATGCCGCGACGGTGTCTTCCTCGACAAGTGGCGCCAAGACCTCGGAGCCATGGGCGTGCTTGGAGCACCCCTCAAGGGCTACGACTGCCCGGGACTCTCCTACGTCGCATACGGACTGATTTGCCAAGAACTCGAGCGCGGTGACTCCGGCCTCCGCTCCTTCGCCAGCGTGCAAGGCTCGCTCGCCATGTACCCGATTTGGGACTTCGGCACCGAGGAACAGAAGCAAAAGTACCTTCCCGGCATGACCTCGGGTGAACTCATTGGCTGCTTTGGACTGACCGAGCCCGACTACGGCTCAAACCCCGGTGACATGGTCACCAAGGCCGAAGACATGGGCGACCACTACCTCCTGAACGGCGCAAAGATGTGGATCACCAACGGCACCATCGCCGACCTGGCAGTGGTGTGGGCCAAACTTGACGGCGTGATTCGAGGCTTCATTGTCGAGAAGAACGACCCCGGATTTTCCGCTCCGGAAATGAAGGGCAAGCACTCTTTGAAAGCCAGCGTCACCTCTGAATTGGTCTTCCAAGACTGCAAGATTCCCAAAGACCGCATGCTTCCCGGTGTGAAGGGCCTCCGTGGACCCTTTTCTTGCTTGAACAACGCTCGGTTTGGCATTTCGTGGGGAGCCCTCGGAGCAGCCATGGCTTGCTTCCACTCGGCCAAGACCTACGCGCTTTCCCGCATTCAATTCGGTCAGCCCATCGCGGCCTACCAATTGGTCCAAAACAAACTGGCGTGGATGTTGCGTGAAATCACCAAAGGACAACTCCTCGCCTACCATCTTGGGCGAAAGAAGGACGATGGAACCTGGTTCAACGAGCAAATCAGCCTCGCCAAGATGAACAACGTGGACATCGCACTGGAGATCGCTCGCGTTGCTCGCGACATTCACGGTGCCAACGGCGTCCTTGACGAGTACCCCGTGATGCGCCACATGGCGAACCTCGAATCCGTGAAGACCTACGAAGGCACCCACGACATCCACAACCTGATCATTGGGCGCTACATCACCGGCATCCAGGCCTTCACCCGCCAAGCGTGAGCGCGGATGTACCCCTACCATCGCGTCATCGGTCTGCTGGTGCGCCATGCTTTCCGGCGACCTGAGCCTATAGACCCGCTCGCTGAATACGTGTTTCGAATTCGCCCCGGGCTTGGAGACGCCGACTTGTACCCTGAGGTCAACAATGGACGGCATTTCGTTCTCTTTGACCTGGCCCGCTACCAACTTGCATTGAAGATCGGGCTCTTTCGTTGGGTCAGGCGTTCAAAATCCGCATTTGTGGTTGGCGGCTCAACCATCCGTTTCCGGCATCGATTGAGGCCCTTCGTCAGGGCCGAAGTGCGGAGCCGTTTGGTGGGCATGGATGACCGCTTTTTCTACTTCCAACAGCGCACTGTCCAACGAGGAAGGACATGCTCTCTCGCCCTCATCCGAACGGGAATCCGTAAGAACGGGGTCGTTGCACCGGCCGAGGTGATGGCCGCCATCGGATTGGACATTGAGCCCTTTGTCGAGGCCTGGGTATCGGAGTGGAACACGTGGGACGACGCACGACCCTGGCCTGAGCCGGACCCCTGATCAGACGCTCGGAAGCACGCCAACGCGAGCCAAAGCACCCCACACTGGGTCCAGGAAGCGGGGCAAGAAACGGTGTCGGAGGTAGACGGCCGCGGCAAGGCTGATCTTCTGAGCCTTGTTCAAACGGATGCGTTGGGTGAACACGTCGCCCTGGCTACGCTCGATTTGTTTGAGGATCTTGTCGTAAAAGGCGATCATCGCCGCCGGAGAGTAGCGTGTTTCACGTGGGAGAAGGGGCAGGAGTTGCCGAGCTTCCTCGAGATACGTGCGGGCGCGCTTTGCATAATGGTGGCAGTACGGCTCCCAACTGGTGTTGAGGACCACTCGACCGTCGACGAATTCAGTGGGTTCGAGGCTGTTGGCTTCAAGTTCCTCGCTGGGCAGGTACACGCGATCCCTGTGAATGTCTTCACCGACGTCGCGCAAAACGTTGGTCAACTGCATGAAAATACCCCATGATTCGGCATATTTGCGGGCCTTGGGGTCTTCGTATCCGTAGATCTCGATGCACATGAGCCCCACCACACTGGCCACACGGTAACAGTACACGTACAGGTCATCGAAGGTGCGGTATCGGTTCTGGTAGAGGTCATCCTCCATGCCGGAGATGAGGTCGTCAAAGACCAACCGAGGGATGGTGAAACGCTGGACGGTGTCTTTCAGAGCGAGGAAGACAGGGTCCGTCGACCACGCTTCGTTGTAGCAGGAAGAGAGCTTCTTCCTGAAGAAAAACAACTGCGTGATCTTGTTGAGATAGGCCTCTTCGTCAAGCACCGTCTCGGCCACTTGGTGCTGTTCCAGCGCCTCGCGGTAGGCCTTCGCTTCGGGGTCCATTTCCCCGAGAGAGCCGGGGAATCGGTCGGACCAATCCCCGTCTGCGATGTCGTCTGCACGACGGCAGAAGGCATAGACGGCGCACATCGCTTGCCGCTTGTCCTCTGGAAGGTACTTGAACGAATGATAGAAATTCCCGGCTTCGCGCCGGGTGAGTTCTTCGCAGTACGTGTAGGCGAGGCGGAGCAATTCCGCCGGCGGCTTTTCCGACCAAATTGGGGCTTCGAGGTGGGAAAACGGATCCACGAGCTCAAGGTCGTCTCCGATCAGGCCGACGAATTGGGCCGACTCACGAAGGGCTTCCATCGCCGTGCGGCTGACGGCCTTGACGGCTTCCGTGGCCAGCTGAACACCGGTACGAAGGCGTTCCAGCGGGGTCAACTGTTCTCGCTCAAAGCGTCCGCTCTTCGTCGATGCGTTGCCCTTCAAGGGCAGCACGAGGTCGAGGGGCTTCCGGCGTTCCAGCATCTCCGTCGCCCATGCCTGCATTCGTGTCCTTATGAACCCCCTGTTTTCAGGGGCACATCATCGCAGACCAGAGAGGGAGAGGAGGGTTAACGAAGTCCGGGGCGGAATCTCGTGAGGGCACGTTTGGTGCCTCCGGGAATCATCGTGGCCACGAGGCAGCGGCGCAGGATGCGTTTGATCTCTGAACGTTCCACTTTGACGCGTTCGGTGGGGTCAAGGACGTTGCTGGTGCGGAGCAAATCCACGGTTCGTTGTCCGATAATGATGGGCAGCATGCAGGCCACTCGAAGCCGACGTGCCTGCCCCGGAAGCTTCAGCACATAGCGTACCGCTGCTTCGAAGTGTGCATCTGTCACGTCCAAAAGGTCGTCAAAGACCGGCCGGAATGTCTCCATGGATGCGGGGTCCCTGAGATCTTCTTTCCTCAAACCCACGGCTTCCAGTCGGGGCAACGGCACGTAGCAACGACCAAACCGTAGGTCTTCGGGAATGTCGCGCAAAATGTTGGTCATTTGCAAAGCCTTCCCGAAACGAATCCCGTCGTCCATCCAAGACTCCGAGTGAAGTTCTGAACGTTGAGGGAACATGTGATGTCGGCTCATCGCCGTCCAAAACTCCCCCACGCTACCGGCCACCCTGTAGGCATAATCGTCCAAAGCATCGTCATCCGACAACGCGGAGATTTCGTCCTTGTCGTTTGAGGGCCCGAAGCGCTCAAGATCGAGCGTTTGGCCTCCAACGATGATGTTCAGGCAGGTACGGATCATCCGAAGGTCCTCCGCCGGTGTCTGTCCGAGAGCTTCCACGGCGAGGTATGCCTTCTCAAGGAGTTCACGTTCGGATTCCACCGATTGGAGCGCTGCGAGAGAGGAAAAATCTGGCACATCACCCTGGCGTTCATCCGTGGCCGCGCCCCAAGCCGCGAGCCCGTCGAGAAGGAGTTGAACTTCGCCAGTTTTCGAGTCCGCAACGGTGTCTGCAACCCTTGCCAGCAAGTAGAGCAAACCGACCGAACGTCGCATTCGCGTTGGCAGAATTTTGAGCGTCAGGAAAAACGAGCGGGAGTTGGATTCCAACAACGCGTCGCACGTTGGGTCGATCAACACCGGCTCAGCCTCAGTTCAGCGACCAGGGGGGCCTCGGCGTGGGCCTTTGGGTGGACCACCGGATGGGCCACCTTTCGGTGGACCACCGCTCGGGCCGCCTTTTGGAGGGCCGCCAGACTTCTTCGGACCAGAAGGACCGTCTTTGCTGGGGCCAGGAGGGCCGC
>DUHU01000155.1:0-764 GCA_013330765.1 Candidatus Poseidoniaceae archaeon
CGGACGGGATCGACCGTGATGGAGACGAACCCGACGTCGTCGGCCAGCTCTTCGCTCAAACCTGCTTGCACGGCCTTGAGGGTGTGCGTGATGACCGGACAGACGTCGGGGCAGTGCGTGAACACGAAGGTCACGACAAGGAGTTCGTCGCTGAGACCGTCCAAACTGACGTTGTCGCCGTGCTGGTCGACCAGTTCGACCTCACCAACCGTGCCTCGTGACAGGACCAGGCCGTTGTAAGCAGCGGCCTGTGCGGGAAGCAGCAGCGTGGCCACGAGCAGAGCGGCCAACAGAGCACGACGCAAAGCAGACCCTCAGGGGTTGCTTGTTGCGTAGGTTCCTGAAAAGGGCGTGCACCACTCCGGCAGGCCAGTAATGCCGCTCGGGTTCGAGAGCCCGATGCCCCAAAGCATCAGGATGACGAAGATGAACGGGAACACGAAGCTCCAGAGGTAAGGACGGGGGTCGCCGGCCAGGTGCATGAAAAAGGCGGCAATGCCGTAGCCCTTCACGACGCCCACACCGACCAAGATGGCCCACACGATGTACTTCTGCTCCTCGGGAACGAGGAACACCGCGGCCACTTCGGCCAGCGTGAAGATCATCAGGATCCAGAAGTTCAGGGCGTAGATGTCCATGGGGATTGGACTCTTCTCGACCCATTGCTCGATTTTGGATGCGTGTTCTCCCATGTCCTCTCACCTCAATACAGATAGAAGGCGGGGAAGATGACCACCCACGCCAAGTCGACAAAGTGCCAGTAC
>DUHU01000155.1:1068-2875 GCA_013330765.1 Candidatus Poseidoniaceae archaeon
GCCAAGTCGACAAAGTGCCAGTACAGACCGAAGTACTCGATGCCCTGCCCGTTCTTTTCGTCAAAGCCAACGGTGTCGGCTTTGAACACGAGATAGAGCATCACCAACAGCCCGATGAAGACGTGAAGTCCGTGGGCTCCAGTGGCGATGTAGAAGATCGAACCTTGTTGGGTGGCGAGGGTGAAACCTTCTGCGATGAGGTGGCTCCACTCGATGAGCTTCAGCACGATGAAGAGGGAACCAAGCGCCAAGGTCGCGATGAGGTAGTTGCGGACCGCGGCCTTCCGCGTCGGCATCAACTTCGCCATCAGCGGGTTGGACGACACTTCCCAGTTCGTGTTCTTCGCCGCCTTGAGGGCCAGCACGATGGTGTAGGACGAGATGATCAGCGCGAAGGTGTTGATCGCACCAGGGGCGAGGGTGGCCAAATCGCCACGGATCAGGTCCGACGCGGTGACGACGGTTCCTTCTTCGACACCTGCACAGGCTTCGACGCCGGACTTGATGGCCCAGTCGGTGCACCATCCGGTACGCATCCTCAGGTAGGATGAGAAGAAGGAGGCGAAGACCATCACCTCGGACATCAGGAAAATCCAGATGCCGACCTTGCGAATGTGCTGCCCTCGGAAGGGCACCATGTCGTCGGTGGCGGTGGCGATTTGTTCGCCGTGGCCGTCGAATGGCAGGTCTTCTTGCCACCAGTTTGCGATGCCGAGCACCACGAACACCAGGCCCGTGGTGGACATGGCCATGTCCATGAGTTCGAATTCCAACCCGTAGAGCATCCCTTCGGCGCCGTTGGCAAAGCGAGGGAAACCAATCATGAACAGCATCACACCGAACGCGAGGACGATGGGTGAAGACGAGCCGTGATGGCCATGGTCGTCATGGTCGCCGTGGTCTGCGTCAGGCTTCAGGGAGTTGACGAAGCCACCAAAGCCGATGAAGGCTGAATACACGATCATCATCACAAGAACGGTGTTCCCGGCCACCGCGAAGGTGAGGTAATTCAGATGGGTGCTGACGTATTCGTCATGCGCTGCTTCCTTCACAGCCTTGGCGTTGGACGTGTCCTCGCCGGCCGCCTTGAGGGTCTCGTAGTTGTCCTTGGCCGTGTAGTAGGCGTCCTTGGCGTCATGGTACTCGCCGTTGAGGCCTGCATCTTCGCTGGTGCCGGCGATGCCGACCGCGAGGACGCCGTAGGCGATCACACCGATGGTGAGGAAGATCCCTGCCATCAGGAGGGAACGCATCCAGATGGCGTTTGGAACGTGTGCGTGACCGCCGCTCATTGGCTCACCTCCGGATCTGCGCCTTCCCAAAGGCGCTTTCCAACGCTCTTTTTCTCACCGTGCTCGTGCCCTTCGTTGGCGTCGAGCTGGGTTGGAATGTCGTGGAAAGAAGGGGTGGGAGGTGGCGAGGTCGTGGTCCATTCGAGCGACCATCCGCCCCATGGGTCCTTGCCGACCTTCTCGCCTCGGCGGGCGGAATAGATGATGTTCCAGACGAGGATCAACTGGCTCAGGCCGAAGATGAAGGCAAAGGTGGACACGGCCAAGTTGTAGGACGCAAAACCGGTCTCTTCGAGGTAGGAGTGGGTGCGGCGAGGCATGCCCATCATCCCGAGCGCGTGCATGGGCCAGAAGGCTGCGTTGTAGGACGCGAAGCCGATGAGGAAGTGGTAGAGGCCGAGGCGTTCGTCCATCTTTCGTCCCGTGACCTTGGGGAACCAATAGTACACGCCAGCAAAGAGCGCGAACACGGTACCGCCGATGAACACGTAGTGGAAGTGAGCGACCACGAAGTA
>DUHU01000060.1 GCA_013330765.1 Candidatus Poseidoniaceae archaeon
GACGGCGACGGCTACGGCGACAACAACGAAGTCGGTGCAGAGTCGCCAGATCACTGGCCGCAGGACGACTCGAGGAACGTCGCGGAAGCCAGTCTGTCGTGTTCCCTTGTCGAACCCGAAGTGAACCTTGCCGTCGGCCCCAAGTTTGCCTTCACTTGCACCGTCACGCACGCGATGCAAGTCGCGATCACGGCACGCGTCACGTGGGACGGTGGAGCCGACGCTTTCGGAGGCTCCCGCTCACAAACCGTGGTGATCACCCCCGAAGCGGGGAACGCCACACTGTGGTTCCAGACCGAAGTGGCTCGAAAGGTGCCCATCGATCTGGTCATCACCGTGGTGGAGCCTGGAAGCAATGCTGCCATGGACGAAGTCACGCTGGAGGTCGACGTGATCGACAGTCGCTTGACGGAGATCGATGCTCCCACGCAAACCGAATGGACGGACATGTCGTGGTGGGTTGACGACGAGCGCGGTCAAGTGGCTCTTGGCCAGGTGCTGCTCATCGTGCTGCTCCTCGGCCTGCTCGTTCGTGGACGCCGGCTAAGCAACCGATGGCAAGAGGAACGGGAGGCACTCGCGATGGCCCTTGTGGAGCGCAGGCGCACGGCGCCTCCGATGTCGACGTCTCCACCCCCACCTCAGGGCATCCCCGGCTTGGGCCAACGCCCTCCACAGCCTTGACTGAACGAAAAAGCGCAGGGCTGCAAGCCTGAGTGCGGATAGCGGGAGTCGAACCCACGACATAAGGTTGGAAACCTCAGATGATAACCACTTCACCATATCCGCGTGTGTGGTGTCCTGCCGTGTTGACCCTCCGTCTTGAGGTCATCGGCTGGACAAGCGACATGGCGAAGTCCTTAGGAACCGGGCCACAGAGCAGGGAGCGTTCCCATGACGGCGAAGATGTATTCAGCACTCCTGCTGATCGTGCTCATGCTCCTCGGCCCACTGTCGGGATGCATTGGCGGCACACCAGATGAGGAGATCATCGACGCCGATGCCACGCTGACCATCGACGGCCTGCCCGCGACCGATGCAACCGTCCTCCTCGGAGAATGGCACGACCTCTTGCTCATCGGTGAGGGGTTGCGCCTGTCGGCTCCCGCCCACGACGTGCTCTTGTTTGTCAACGGATCCATGGACTTGGACAGTTCGGTTCCCGTGAACGGCGACCGCTTGGCCTTCCGCCTCCTGACCACGCCGTACACCGAAGAAGTGGTCTTGACCATCTACGATCAAAACGGCAGGAAGACCACCTTTGAGCTGCCCATCGCCAACGGCACCCCTGTCATCAACGGTCAGGAGTGGTTCGAGAAGATGGATTACATCACGTGTGACCCCATCATCGACGGCCGGCCGTCGGCGGAATGTGGAGGATACAACGACCGATGGATGGGAGCAGGAAATCCTGCGTATGAACGAGGGGCGGCGTACTTCCAAGGTCACTTTGAGAGCCTTGGATATCGCACCCACATGCTCCGCGTGACGGACCACCTGAACCCAACACAGCCCGAGTCACTGAACGTCGTTGCATGGAAAGACGGCAGGGACGACAGTTGCGTCCAGGGCATGGGCGGACACATGGACATCATGCCCCCGGCAGGACCGCCCGGAGGTGGGACCCACGAAGGGGCCTACGACAACACCGCAGGCACTGTTTCGATGATGCTCTTTGCGAAGGTCCTCGCCGACATGGAGGTGGAATGCGACACTTTCCTCGCCCTCTGGTCGTCGGAAGAGGAAGGGCTGCGCGGTTCCAATGCCTTTGCAAACAACGACTGTGGGTTTTGCCTTCCACAAGACAAGGAACTTCGATTCTACATCAACATGGACATGATGGGCATCTCATGGCCTGCCATCAAGCCCACCGGGGAACCGTATCCCTACCATGCATGGTCCGGCCCGGACATCGATCCCGATGAGCAGGACGTCGCCATCACCAGCATCCTCGACCACGTGCATCGAAACGTGCTGAAGGCACCCATGGACCTGCGAATCGACGGCACCTACGGCGCCGGATGCGACCAGCATTGGGACAACCACTCGGACCTGGTCATGGACGTTCATGAGGACACCTTTGGACGAAGCGACCACGTCACCTTCCGCGACCTTGGAGCTCAGACCATCTTCCACCTCGGCGCTTACGACGACGATTACGATGCTTACCATTCCCCGTCGGACACCTTGGAGAACATGATGGACGTCGTCGGCGGACAAGACAACCTCGAGGAGAGCATCGAGTTCGTGATGTGGGCTGCGCTTCTGGAGTTCATGTTCGCAGACCAAACCCCAGAAATCCGGAACGTCGGTTGATCAGCAGAGGTTTCTGGTGGTCTTGCACCCCACGCCCCACGCGGGGTCCTCGTCCATCGCCGCCTTGGTCGCCTCGAGAACCGCGTCTTCTGGCGTTGAAGGTGGCGCTCGACCCGGAGCCAACGCCACGCAAACGAGCAGACCTTCTGCTTCCAACCAACTGAGGTCGACCGCGGTCCCTTCGTGGACAAATCGATTCCCTTCGGGGACGATGTGACGGGGATTGAGGTGCATGCCAAGCCCCAAGGCCTTCTGGACGGCTTCCTTGGTCACCCAAGCCCGGAGGGCAGCACGGGAGTCACCGTTGAACGATGCACGTTCCTCGGCCGAGGCAAACATGTCCCATGCGTTCTCGGCAATGGTGCGGTCGATTGGTTCAGCGTCAACGCCAATGCTCCAACCCGATTCCACCAAGCCCACCGCGGCCTGACCTTCGCTATGACCGATGGACACGCCCGGCAGTGGAGCCTGCCTCCACACACCAGGCCGCCAGCGCAGATAGGGAGCACGTTGCTCGTCCCGGACCACGTCAAGTTCGTCCACGCGGCCAACGAAACCTTCGCTCCTCCACCATGCGTCCATTGACGCGCCCAACAATTGGCGGCCTCCGAGATGATCCAAGCGACGCTTGTGGGTTTTGAACGTCGACCATTCCAAGGCGTCGACCAGGGGTGGCAACGGCGCATCCTCATCGGGAAGCGACGTCGGGAGTGGAGCCAACGCCACGAAGTGCCGAGGAGCCTCAAGGCCGGACCATTCAGGCACGACCCTGTGCATCGGCATCACCGCTGGATGGAGACCGCCAGATCTTCGGGGACGGGTGCCATGCCCTTGAGGCGCAAACCTCGCAAGGCCAGCACCGGGTCGTCTTCCTCTCCGAAGATGACCACGTCGTGAACGGTGATGCCCCCGTCTTCCTTTGCCGTGCAAAGGGACCGCATTCGAAGGGATTCGCCTTCGTCGGGAACCCTCAGCATGGTGGACCATTCAATGCCGACCGGCAAGCTGCTCAGTCCTTCGGATTCCATGGCCACCAAACCGGCGTTTTGGAAGCCGGCTTCGATGAGCATCGGCAGGGCC
>DUHU01000149.1:0-2928 GCA_013330765.1 Candidatus Poseidoniaceae archaeon
AGCCGGTCGTCCAGCCGCCATCCACGGACACCACACCTGGGCGCATCAAGGGTGCACCGTGGGCCACAGCCCCGACGGCTGCATCCCGCACGACAACGGTGGGCAAGTCTTCCACGAGGATCTCAATGGGGTGGAGGAGGCGAAGCAGGGCCTCTGACTTCCCTTCAGAGGACCAGAGCCAATGGGCGTCGGCCACCTGTTGCAGCGATGCAGAGGCCTCAAGATCGAAACGACCTGAGGCTGAACGACGCAGTTCGACCAGGTTCACCGGTTGATTGAGCAGGAGTCCAAGGTCACGTGCCATGGTTCGGATGTACGTCCCTGCTTCACACGCCACTTCGATGACGATGTGAGTTGGGCTTCGATTGAGCAACACCAAGCGCTCAACCCGGCGGGTTCGAACTTGAACCTTGACCGCGGAGACTTCTGGCGGGACGTTATAGACACGGCCACGCAGACGCATCAGGGCTGCTTCCAAGACCTCGTCGTCAATCGCTTCGGGAACGTCGAGCACCGCAATGTAGGTCTTGTCGTGGGTCAACACTTTCCCAGTCAAACGCATCGATTTTCCAAACGTCAGCGGGAGCACACCTGTCGCAAATGGATCGAGGGTTCCGCCGTGGCCCATGCGCTCAAGACCGAAACGGTCGCGCACCCAAGCCGCGACCTGGTGCGATGTTGGCCCTGCTGGTTTGTCCAAGAGCAGCACGCCAGCAGCGATTCGATCCTCGATGCTCCGCTCTTCTGGACGTTGCCCGTACGCGGGGTCGGTCGTTGCCTCAGCGTCGAGCACAATGTGAGTCATACCGAATCCTCCTCGATTATCGCAGCCACGGCCTCAACGACCGCTGCAGCGTCAAGTCGACTCGCGTCGAGCCTATGTGAATAGGGTTCCGCATCTTCTGGCTGCATGCCATAGAGTTCCTCGAAGCGGGCACCGTCCACGGCACGACGGTCGCGATTGGCCTGCAGTGCATCTTCGAGTTCGCCTCCCTCACGCATGACCACGCGCTTGGCGCGCTCCGTTTCGTCGACGTCAAGCCACACACGTATGCAGTCGAGACCCAACCTGTAGGCCCACCATCCTGCCATTCGGCTTTCGACCACGTCAGGACCCTCATGGTCCATCATGCGCTCTTGAAGCAGTGCATCGAGGTCCTTGTCGATCGACGCGTCTTCGGCACACAGTCGTCCAAAGGCCGCAAGATCGAGACCGCGGCGTGCCGCTTCCTCACGGAAAACTTGGCCACCGTTGAGGGTGGTCCACCCGTAGCGTTCTGCAAGAGCGGTCACAAGCGTGGACGTGCCGCTGCCAGGGTGTCCGGAAACCGTGACCCGGACCATGGTCACACCCACTCATGGAAGCAGGTCTGGCACACCTTGGTTCGTGGCCCTTCACGTCGAACTTGATCGCTCCAACATGTCGGGCAGACCACGTCCTTGGCTGTGGTCGAGGCGCTTGTGGTTGCATCCGTGTCGTCGGTTTTCGCAGCCGCGCTGTCGTTTCGCTTGCGTGGACCGTCACGGCGGCGGCGTTGTTCCTGCCTTCGGCCAGACGCGGATTCACCGGCGCCCTTCTTGCCTTGGATGAGGTGAAGCAGCGGCTCGGGAATGGTCTCTTGTGCGACCACCAAGGGGTGGTTGCGGTATCGAAGGAGTTTGATGTGGCGATCCACGACGCGGCCCAACGGTGCGCTCATGCAGATGTAGGCGCAAATCCATGCAGGGAAGAGCAGAAATCGATCGTTAAGGCCCCACTCGGGAGCCCAGGGCAGGGAGATGTAACCGACGCGGAAGTCTTCCACGGTGGTGGTCAACCATGCGAAGATGGCGATGATGAAGACCATGGTGAACATCATGGGTTTCATCGCACCCATTTGCACGCCGAGTTGTTCAGGCATCATTTGCTGTTGCAAGGTCATGGCCTTGTCTTGAAGGGTGGAATCACGAGACATTCGTGCTTCATTCATGATTTGCCGGACCTGTCCTTGGCGGTGCTGGATGTGCGCTTGTGCGATGGGATCCATGAACAGGTTCCGAAGCACGGTGTTGACGAGCATGGAGGCACTTCCCAGGATGAGCAGCGTGATGATGACGAAGCGTTCCTCAGGAAGCACAGGCGACAGAATGGGGTCAGCGATGTCCCCCAAGGTGTTCCGAATGCTTGGATTCACGACAAGCAGGACCATCATCAGCATCATGGCCAACATGGTGAACATCGCGCCTTGAGGGGGCGCGGGCGGGGCGGGACCGCCGGGGGCCGATGGGGTGCTCACGGTTCGACGGCGTGAATACACGGCATGAACGTTCGCCCGTTGACGTGTGCGGCTGATGACTTCAAGTCCCTCCCCGTCAACCGCTCACCATGCGCCGCCGCAGTCCACTCGAGGTCAATCCCGGCTGGGCCCACCCCCTACCAATGCCCATGCCGGGTCAACCGGTCAGTGCGACCGTCGAAGAAGCAGAGGAGCAACTTGCTCGTTTGCCCACCTCACCACGCGTGTTTCTGTGGACGGAAATGGAGCAGCGGTGCCCGCAGGGATGGGATCACTTGCCGAGCGTTCGGCCTGGTGCGCCTCCGGAATCCATCGAGGCTGAACTCGGTGCGTGGATGCGCCAATACCCTGAGGCATGGTTGGCGGTTGACCTGCGCGTTGGGACGATGGCACCTGCCACACGAACACCACTCGAGGAATTGGTGGTGACGATGCGTCGCCCCGTCATCCTCATCGTTGACGACGACGAAGATCCGGGGCTCGCGCCCCGATGGCAGTTGCCGTTCTGAATCAAACATCGAAGGTAAAGCCGCAGTCGCAGTCGGTGGCGTCTGCTGCAACGTCCTTCATGCAGATGGGACAGGATTTGGTTTCGGCTTCCGCAGCATCGTCTGCCGCGTCCTCGCTTTCGGCTTCCTCGGCTTCCTCGGCT
>DUHU01000149.1:3236-5480 GCA_013330765.1 Candidatus Poseidoniaceae archaeon
TTCCTCGGCTTCCTCGGCTTCCTCAGCTTCCTCAGAAGTGTCGGGAGCTTCATTGTGGGCCTCGTTCCATGCCGCAGCGGCGTCCTCCAATTCCTGCTTCTTGAGGTAGTTGTTGCCGTCGTGGTCGAAGCTTGAAGCGTGGGCGATGAACGCATCACGGTGCTCGCTGTCGATGCCATGGGCGTCCATGACTCGGTCCAGAACGTCGTCTCGGAACTTCATTGCAGGGACGCTTTCGTCATCTTCAGCCACCTCAGCCGATTCAACCGGTGCTTCCGGCTCCACATCGTCGTCTTCGATCTCCTCGCCAAAGACGGCCCCGTGGAAGGTGTTGAGGAGGTCGGTGTCGATCTCTCCGTCGCCCTTGATCATGTAGGCCACATCGATGCGCTCGGCCTTGCCAACGCTCGGTAGGTGCCAGATGACAGTGGTGCCGGTGGCGTCCGTCTCTTGGGTGGTTTCGACGTCTTCGAGGGCCGAGTTGTTGGCGCGAACTTCGCATTCCGTCATCTCGTAACCGGGTGGAATGACGTCTTTGAGTTGGACGTCAGCCAGCGGAGTGTCACCGTTGTTTTCGAAGAGGATCAACACTTCGTAGCGGCCTCGACCGCCGACCTTCAGGGCCTGCTTGCCTGCAGAGAAGTCACGGCGGTGGTGGACCACACGCAGCGAAGGTGCCGATTCGACGTCACGTTCGCAGACCGGACCAAACCGCTCACAGCTGAATTCACCGCGAGTGGGTGCATCCACGCGTTCGTTCTGAGGCGAAGGATCAGGAGCGACCAAATCGTAGGTCACGACCACTTCTTCGTCGGGAGCCATGCCGATGGGGCCCTTGCGGCCGATGGTCAAGGTCAGCGTGTGACCTGCACCGTCAGGACTGTGATGCTCACCTTCGAGGGTGATGCCTTCACTGACTTCAGCCTTGAATTGCTCAGGCGGCAACGATTGGCTGCCGTGCTTGACCTTGAGCGTCGACGTGTCCACGGCATGGAAGATACCGGGGATATCGTCGGTCAGACGCATCAGGTTGATCTCGGACGAGCCCGTGTTCGTGATGCGGATTTCAGCATGGACCGTCTGTTCCCGGTAGGAGTGGAGCTTGGACTTGCTGTAGGTCTTCTCGACCCTTCCATCCACGACCTCGAGATCGCGGGCGGCCATGGTGAGGGTTCCTTCTGTCTTGGCACTGGTGCGTGGCAGGACGGTGTAGGACAACTCCCACGTCAAGTCTGGCTTCTCGGCTGAGGCAACGCTCACCGACTCAGAGCGCCATTCGCCATGAGGAGCAACGTCTTCGTTGACGTCGCTGAAATCAAACAGCAACTCGTCGCTGCCCTTCAAACGGGCCTGCAACTTGACCAAGTCCACGGCAAAGGAAGAGCGGTTTTCGAACACGGCGGTGACTTCCCAGGTGTCAGGACGCTCGCCCTCCACAGATCGCATGTATGCGAAACCACGGCAGAACGCATCGAGGTCTTCGAAGGTCATCGTGGACAGGGCCGAATCTGCGCGGTAGGTGGCGGTGGCCGAACCGCTCGAGACGGGTTTCTTGCCGCTGACGGAAAGGGTACCTCGGACGACAATGGTGCTGGTGGCACCGGCCTCCATGTGGCCGACGTCCCAGGAGAGCGTACCGTCTTCAACGGTCGCATGCTCAACTTCAGTGACGTTCATGCCTTTGGGCAACGGACGGGTCACAACGACGTCGTACAGTGCGGATGAAGCGACATTGCGAACCTCCAATTCGAGCGACAACGTGTTTTCTGCACCCATGGCCAAGGAGAGCGAGCGCTCCTTGTCGCGTGCGGGGTTGGTGTCGAAGCGTTCGGTCATCATCAACATGTTTCGATCGGACACGGTGTAGTCCACAACATGCTCCTGGCCGGGTTCAAGCTCCTCCACGCTGACGACGTTCCCCTTGAGGTTCGTCGATCCCGAGTCGGACATGACCGCATCCACGTCGTAGACACGGTCGTCCTTGGAGGGGTTGGACAACGTGAGCGTTCCTGTGACCTTTTGCTTGGTCACGTGTCCCTCAGCATCGATGTCGGTGGTTTCCACTTCGCGGATGCTTCCTTCGAGTTTGTCGCCAGCAATGCTGTCAACTTCGTCCGAGGAGCGCAAGACGGCTCCGGCAACAACGCCGGAGAGGCCTTCTTCGGTGGCGTCCATCTTGTCCTCGCCTTCACCCTGAACACCCTCGACAGGGAGTGCTGCGGTCAAGTCAGGCAGATCTGCTGG
>DUHU01000171.1:0-7850 GCA_013330765.1 Candidatus Poseidoniaceae archaeon
GACGAGGACGACTCCGGCGGATTGAGTGTCGAAGAATTGGCCGAAGCAACAGGCACCGACCTCGACGAGGCGGCTCGCTTGCACGCTGCAGCAGACGAAGACGGCGACGGCCAAGTGACCATGGAGGAATTTGTCGGCAGCAAAGCCGCAGAAGTGGCTTCAGCCCTTCCTCGGCCGGTCCGTGCGGCTCCTGTTCGCGCTCCGGTGGGACAAGCCAACGCCAAGGCTCCTGCCGTGCAACCGCCAGCAGCCATGCCGCAACCACAACCTCGCCCAATGCAACAGGCCCAACCGCAGGTTGGTGGAGGATGGCCTCAGCAACAACGCTCCACCCTCGGTCAGCGACAACCGGGCTGGGGTCAACAGCCTCAGCAAGGATGGGGGCAACCGCAACCGCAGGGCTGGTCTCAACCTCAGCCGATGCACAACGTGCCGCCAACGATTCCTTCTGGATTGCGATGCCCCGGATGTGGCGTTGGCATTGATGGGCAGTGGCGGTTTTGTCCGGTTTGCGGCTCGCGAAACCCTGCGATCCCGTACTGATCACTCATCGACGAAGACGCCCTGTTCAAGCAGCGCCTCGTTGTCCAACCAGACCGATGGTTCGCGCATGACGCCTGAAAGGGTGAAACCGACGCGGTTTGTACCGCCGCCTGCCGTGTTGTCTCCGAACATGAAGTAACACGTACCGAGGCACTTCTCGTCCTCAAGCACGCTTCCAGTGAGCGCCGCAGCAGGATTCATGCCGAAACCGAATTCCGCAATGGTGCTGGCGCCGTCCTGATCCTTTGGGCGAAGCGGTTCAACCGCATCTTGGAATTCCTTCCGAATACGGCTCGCCATTTCCCCACCGGTGATGGAGGCGATCACGCCCTGTTCGATTTCAAGCGTGACCGGTTCGTCGATGAGCGTTCCTTCCCAACTGCCGTCGAGGACCAACCGCCCGCTCATCGTCCCTTCCCTGGGCATGATGAACACCTTGCCGGCAGGGAGGTTCATCAGCATCTTCGGGCGGTTGCAGATGCCGTTGTCATCAAAATTCCATTCGCGCCATGCCACTTCGAAGGTCAGCTCCGTCCCCGCCTCAGAGCGGACGTTGACGATGCGTCGCCGTCGCAATCTGCTCGACAATCGGGTGATGGTTTGCTTGACCACCGAAAAATCAGCCGACATTCCACCGCCTTGGAACATCTCGGCGGTCATGCCCGGCATCGTGACGATGCGAGCGCCGTCGGACAACGCGGTTCGAACCGCACGGGTGTGCGTCAGCGAGTACTTCGTGGGGGCGATGACCACCTGCTGTTGGCGCATCAAGGTCGCCACAGGTGATGGGGGCTCCTGGCCGTGGTGCCGTCCCTTGGGCATGAGCATGAGCAAGACGCGGTCGGACCGCGTCATGGCCGCTTCGTGAAGCGCTGCGCCGACCTCAGCGGTGGTTGGATCGCAAACGATGAGGACGTTTTCGTTCCGACGGATGTCCATGCACGTGGTCACGACGGTCAGCGCGCTGTCCGCGAGGTCCAAATCAGTGTCATTCGTCGTGTCGGTTTCCGTTGGGTTGTCCACGGTTTCTTTCGGCTCAGCCACCGATTCAAGCACCGCTTCAAGGTCCTCGTCCTCGTCCTTCGGGACGGGTTCCTCTTCCGAGGAGCGGCGCCGGAAGGGGAGGACCATGCATCCCCGTGTACCTCGGCGGTCTTGAACATGTGGCGAAACTCAGCAGAGCGCAAGGCTTGAGCAGCACGGGCATGACCGAGGGGCATGACCGCCGGAGAGGCCTTTCTTGACCGTGTGCATGACCTCGCCCGAATCGGCTCCATTCAGGGGCATTTGGGCTGGGACAGAGAGACGCTGATGCCACGCAAAGGAGCCGCTGCACGTTCGGACGTGCTGGCGTGGCTGGCAGCGGAATCCCACCGTCGTTTGGTCGCGGAGGACTTTGGCGCGTTGCTGGAATCCGTGCAAGGTGATGCCTCCACCGATCCAGACCTCGCAGCCACCGTGCGAGAGATGACGCGCCGCCGCGACCGCGCCGTCCTCTTGCCGGAGTCGTTCGTTTCCGAATTCGCGCGAACGCGAAGCCTTGCCCAAGGCGCTTGGCAAGACGCGAGGGGGGCCTCCGATTTTGCCGCCTTTGCACCGCATTTGGAAACCCTGCTTTCGATGACCAAGGAACGGGTTCGCCTCTTGGGCCACGAAGGACCGACCTACGATGCACTCCTCGACGAGTACGAAATCGGTTCAACCATGGCGGATTACGACCCCATGTTTGCCGAATTGAAATCCCACCTCGTCCCACTGCTGGCCCGCATCACGCAAGCGGCTGCAACTCAGGACCTCCCTTCGCTGCCGGAGGGTGCACGTTTCCCAATCGCCGATCAAATCGCCTTCTGCGAGCGTGTAAGCCGCACCATGGGCTTCGATTTCGACGCGGGGCGAATGGACGCCTCCGCCCACCCCTTTTCCGCGGGCCTTTGGCCCGGAGACACGCGTTTCACCACGCGGTTTGACGAAGCCGATCCCTTCTCGTGCCTGTACGCAGTGATGCACGAAACCGGGCATGCGCTCTACGAACAGGGCTTGCCCGAAGCCTTCCAACGCACCCCTCGGGGTGAAGCCATCTCTCTTGGCGTGCACGAATCCCAGTCCCGTTTCTGGGAGAATCAAATTGGACGGACAGAGGCGTTCTGGAGCGTGGTGGGTCCCTGGTTCCGTTCGGCCTTCCCCGGCATGCCAGATCTCGACCCGGCCGCGATGAACCTCATCGCCAACAAAGTGGAGCCTGGCTTCATCCGCGTCGAGGCTGACGAAGTCACGTACAACCTGCACATCATGCTCCGTTACGAGATTGAGAAGCAGATGTTCGAAGGCAACCTCAGCATCGCTGAACTTCCTCACGTCTGGAACACCATGATGCACGAATGGTTCGGTCTTGAGGTCAAAGAGGATCGTCTTGGATGCCTCCAGGACATCCATTGGTCGATGGGCGCCTTTGGCTACTTCCCGACGTACACCCTTGGCAACATGTATGCCGCCCAACTCCTTGAATCCATGAGCGAGGACCTCGGTGACATGGACGCCCTGATTCGCAGCGGCGATTGGGGCGCTCCACTCGCTTGGTTGAAGTCCCGCATCCATGAACGCGGCAGCCTCTTGCTGCCGCCCGCGCTCATCGAGGAAGCCACAGGGAGTCCGCCAACGGCGGCCGCTTTCCTCCGTTACATCGAGGGCAAGTACAGCCGTCTGTACGGTTTGTGATCAGTTTCCACGCGCACGTGCATAGGCGCTCAGGTAGGCCTCGACTTCCCGGGCCATGGTGAAGCGTTCGAGCACCTTTTCCCGGCCTGCAAGGCCTTTGGCCGCTCTCGCTTCGTCATCCGACAGTTCCCCGCTTACCGCTCGGGCAAAGGCCTCGTGGTCTCCCACAGGGTAGAGGGCTCCGGTCGTTGCGTCCACGGTTTCAGGCATCGGGCCATGATCGACCGTAACGACGGGAGTGCCGGACGCCATGGCCTCGATAGGAATCATTCCCAGGCCTTCGTAGAGGGACGGGAACACCACCAAATCTGCAGCCCGGTAGGCGTCGGCCAAGGCCTCGAAAGGCAAAGAGGACTCGATGTGAATGCCATCGGAGACGCCCCGCTTTGCCGCATGACGCAACAACCGTGCCTTCAGGTGGCCTCGACCGACGATCGCGAGATGCACGTCGTTGCGTTGCTCGCGCAGCACGGCAAAGCCGTCGATCAGCGTCGCATAGCCCTTCCTTGCAGCCAGCCGGCCCACGGCGAGGAGGAGGTGATGTCCTTCCGGGACCCCGAGCGTGGTGCGCAAGGCAGCGGCCTCGGCTGCGCGTTCAGGACGTGGATGGAACATCTCGGTGTCGATGCCCCAGTGGATGACGTCGCAGTTCCATCCTTCGGGGGGTCGGTAGCGTTCCACGAATTCCTGTCGGCTAAACGCGGAGATGGCCACGCAGGTGCTCTCGTCCAAGGCCGCCTGTTCGTAGCGAGCATAGGTCTTGGCCGTGAGCAAAATGGCCAGATCGTTGGGGTTGGCGATCGCCGCGGGTTCACGCCGGCGACGGGCCATCAGCAACCCGTCCCGCTCGCCGATCCACGAGCCGTGCAACGTGGTTACGGTAGGAGCCACCTCTCGATGGCAGCGTTGGAATTGGCGGCGTGTCCATGCGATCAGGGGCGTGTGAACGTGAACGACGTCCACGGGGTCTTCGGCATGAAGAGCGATCAAGGCACGCAAGGCATGGCGCCCGAAAGAGCGTGTGAAGGCCATTGGAGCCTTCAGCCAGCGGACCCCGATGATGCGAACGCCGGGGATGGCAGGAGCGTCGCCGGTGCCCTGTCGTGTGATGACGGTGACCTTGTGCCCAGAGGCGGCGAGTTCGGCGGTCAGGTGGAAAATGGTGGTGGCCATGCCGCCCCAACGGGGTGGATATTCGCCAGCCAACATCACGACGTGCATGGCGCTCCCTGTCCGGGTGAGGGGCTGAGCGGTTTCAACCGTTCCGGGGAGGCTTCACGACCAAGGCAGCATCACGAGGGCCCGTCCGGTTTCGCCGGGTTCGACGAGCACCTCGCCCTTGTCGCCTGTCCGTTCGCTTCGCTCAAAGACGGGCACGCCGTCCACCACCGTCCACGACGGCCAGCCCACAAGGCTGCGGCCGTGGAATGGATTCCAACCGACGCGGCTCCATGCGTTGGCGTCGTCGACGGTTCGAGCGGTCACCATGTCAACGAGGACAAGGTCCGCGTCCGCCCCGAGTTCGATGCGGCCCTTGCCGACCATTTGGTAACAGTCCGCCACGTTCGCGCACATCCACCGCACGACGTCTTCAACGGTGCAGCGCCCTTTGGCGGCGTGCGTCAGCATCACGGGCAGGGAGGTTTCGACCCCAGGCATGCCCGAAGGCGCCTTTGGGAATCCTTGGCCCTTGGCTTCAAGCGTATGCGGTGCGTGATCGGTGGCCATGCACATGATGGTCCCGTCCGTCAGGCGAGACCACAGGGTTTCGCGATCCTTGGCATAGCGAATGGGCGGATTCATCTGGAGACGGGTTCCTTGACGCTCCACGTCCGTGTCGTCAAAGGTCAGGTGTTGCGGCAAGGTCTCCACGGTGATGCACGGTCCATCTCCTTCTTCGCCGGGATGCGAGGTGCGTCCCACCAGCCATTCGGCTTCAATGCCAGACGTCAGGTGGAGGACGTGCAAACGGTGGTTGTGTTCCGTCGCCAACCCCACGGCCAACTGCGTGGCCAAAAGCGCCGTGACGTCATCACGCCATTCGGCATGCGCGGCCATGTCGGTTCGATCGGCAAATTCCTCCTTGCGGGCAATCAGACGGTCCTCGTCCTCGGCATGCACGGCGATCAGGCCTGCGGTCCCGGCAAAGATGCGGTCAAGTGCGCCTTCCTCGCTGACGAGGAGGGAGCCTGTTGAGCTGCCCATGAAGATCTTGATGCCGCACAAGCCGGGTCGGGCAATGCCTTCACCGGGAGCGCCGACGGCCTCCTGCAAATGTTCGAGGTTGTCCGGCGTGGCGCCGATGAAGAAGCCGTGGTGCGACACGGCCTTGGCATCCGCACTGGCAATCTTCTCGTTGATGGAGGCCACCGTCGTCGCTGCAGGGTAATTGTTGGGCATGTCGAGGAAAGCCGTCACGCCACCGCTGACGCCAGCCCTGCTTCCGCTGCCCAAGTCTTCTTTTTCCGGTTGACCGGGTTCACGGAAATGGACCTGTGGATCGATGATGCCGGGGAGCAGGTGCAGTCCCGTGCCGTCAAGGTGAACTTCGTCACCGCCCTTGGGTTCGAGGCCTCCTCCCACCACGATTTCGGTGATGACGCCGTCCGCAACACGGACATCGGCCAATCGCGTGCCGTCGGGAAAAACCGTCGTTGCATTTGTGATGAGCAGGTTGCCTCGTCGTGCCGACATGGGGGAGGCCTTTCGCACGGAGTCCATGAAGGTGTTCAGCGACGTCGGGCGGTCTTCGGGCGGAATGCATCGCAAACCGCGTCCACCATGTCGAGGTACGGGCCGCCGATCAGGTCCACCGCGTACGGGACAGCGCGCCAAATTTCGTCGATGGTTTCACGGATGGACTTCGGACGACCTGGGAGGTTGAACACGAGGCTGGATCCCCGTGTCCCGCCAAGTTGGCGGGAGAGGATGGCCGTTGGGACGAAGGCCAGCGAAATGGCCCGCATCTGTTCGCCGAAGCCGGGGAGGACACGGTCCAGAACGGCTTCTGTCGCCTCAGGCGTGACGTCTCGAGAAGCAGGACCTGTGCCTCCGGTGGTGACCACCACTGCGCATCCAAGGGCATCACACAAGTCGGTCAGGGCCTCAGCGATGGCGTCCACCTCGTCAGGCACGCATCGGTAATGCACCTCGAGCGGTGAAGCCACGGCCTCGTTCAAGAAACCGAGAATGGCCGGCCCCCCCTCGTCCTCGTAGGCGCCCGCGCTCGCTCGGTCGGAAACGGTCACGATGCCGATGCGAGCGAATTCTCCGACGTGCCCTTCACGACCGTCGAGCCGCGTCACGTCGTCCATGACTGGCCCTCACTCTGTGCCGTACTTGGCGTGCAGGTCGGCGTGGAAGTTGTCCAGCAGGGTGTCTTCGAACAACTCCGCTTGCCGGCGGGACTTGGTCGAGCGCATGTGCAGGTAGGCGATGAGCACGAAAACACCGATGGCGATGGGGATCATCGCCTCGAGTTTGTACGCGTGCATGAAGCGGATGATGCCGTCGGCGGTGTAGGCCCACGTGATCGATGCGGCTGAACCGCCAATGACCACGGCCCACAGCACGCGCATGAACTTCATGCGAGAGAGCATGCCGAGCATCGAACCCACAATGACTCCAGACGCCATGAAGGGAATCCACACGAACAGGATGAGGCCCCAAAAGCCCCACTTGTTGATGAATTCCCTCTTTTCGTTGGCCGTGTATTCCACGGTGGACAGCAGATCGCCGACGAATTTCGTTTGCAACACACGTCCGCCCAACCCGTCCTGGCGGGCCACGGCCGCCACGCGCTCGTCGTTGCTCGTGGATTGTTCCACACGTCCAGCGCCTGAGCGGTCCGCCAAAGTGGAGACCTGGTTTCGGACCTTGAGGATGAGGTCTTGGCTGTGCAGCAGGTCCTCGTTCCGGTTGGAGATGAACTCGCGCAGTTCTTGCTCCACTTCCTCCGTGGTCGTCTTGAATCGGAAGAACGCCAACCGCAAGGTCGGGCGGTAGACGGTGGAGATGAAGATGTGCCGGTCGTCGCTGGTCACCACCGCGCCGACCATGGTGACGTTGTTGCGATGAAGGAAGAACAAGTCGAGGCTGTCGCGCACCTCGTCTTCGACACGGGCCAGGGTGTGAAGTTCCCCGAAGAAGGCGCTGTAGTCGCGCCGCTCAGGTTGTTCTTCGTCGGCCGTGCTGCCGCCGAATCCGATGCCGGTGTCGAGGTCAACGCCCTGGTGGTCGACGGGGCGCACCGTGAGTTGAACGGGCTTGAACACGCGGAAGAGTGAGAATTCCTCGAGGAGTTCACGCAAGACTTCGGCGCGCACGTCCTTGTTGTCGGAGAGGGTGTTTTCCGTGGTGCCGTACGGCACCATGATGTCGATCGACAGCTCACGCGCTTCGGCTTTGTAGAGCTCCCAATCGATGTTGATCTGCAAGCGTGCTGCGACCTTGCTCACCGTGTCTTTGACCAAGTACTCAATGTGCTTGTTGGAGAGCATGTCGTCGGTGTCTTGGTGGTAGACCTTGTACATCAGCGGGTAGAGCAGAAGCAGGCTCACGGCGGACAAGGAGAGCGAGATGAAGGCCATCCA
>DUHU01000171.1:8161-8422 GCA_013330765.1 Candidatus Poseidoniaceae archaeon
GAGCGAGATGAAGGCCATCCACCATGCGGGAATGCCCGCTGCGCCACCGGTCAGCATGGCGGTTTCACGGCCACCGCCGAGTTCAGCGCCCATCAGCACGAAGCCCCAGCGCCCGAGTTGGGGCATGGTCCAACAGTTGCGCTGACCGGCTTCGAGGATGGTGGCCTCGGTGTGGTCGACGTCATCGATGAAGGGCAAGAAACTCAGCGTGGCGCTGGAGGTGGACAGTTCGACGGACAAGTCGTTCGAAATGGGCCACTC
>DUHU01000171.1:8751-9472 GCA_013330765.1 Candidatus Poseidoniaceae archaeon
CCCTCCACGGTCGCGCCCTCTTCGCTGTCTTCAGGCGGCTCCATGGCCACCCTTACGCTCAATTCGTAAGGCCCGGGCGGTAACTCGTGGAAACTGAACACGGTGCCGAGGGAGCCGTTGCTGCCGACGGAGAAATTTTCTTCGACTTGGCTTGACAACACGTCGGTCCCTTCGCCCATGACGTCCATGGCGATGAGGGTCATGCTCACGTTCGCGACGCCTGTTGGAAGGTTGTACACGCCGATGCTGAAACGCTCGTTGTCGTTGTCGGGGTAGATGTGGATCCACGGCTCGTCGGTGACTTCCTGGCATTCGCCGCTTGGGTCGAGGAAGGTCTTCGACGCCGCGTGGTCGAGGGCGGTGGAGGTGCCCATCAGGCCTCCGGACATCGAGAAGATGAGCAGGGCATAGAAAGCGCCGTAGATGAAACCGGAGATCAACACGAAATCTTCGATGGCCGAAGGGAAGCGGCGGCGGTCGCCTTTTGAGCGACGCTTTCGAATGGCGGTCAGCTCCTTCTCGAGTTTGCTGGTACCGTCATCGGGCGGTGAATCCGAGAGGGTTTGGACCTCACCCTCGCGGCTCATGCCTGACCATTGGGGTGTGGGTCTTGAAGCCATTGTCCGGTTTTCAAGCCTTCGAGGTCCACATCGGAAGCCTTGAAGGGGTGGTGCTTGTGGCCGGAGCGCTCAAGGGACAGTAGCTTAGTTGGGAGAGCGCG
>DUHU01000008.1 GCA_013330765.1 Candidatus Poseidoniaceae archaeon
GGGGGTCTTCGGGAGGCAGGGTTCGCTTTACGAAATGTTGAGCGATGCGTCCCAAGCCACTGCGCGTGTTTCTGTCAACGCTTGGGGGCTGAACGGTGGACATGGGGATTACACTTCGGACAGCCGCTCCGTGGATCAGTATGTTTCCACCTTCGGCGACCTGTTGCCCGTGTTTTCTGCTGGAGACGACGGGACCACCGGCGTTACGCCACCCGCGACCGCCAAGAACGCCCTGGCGATTGGTGCATCCAACGGTTCGGACCTGACGCCGTGGGCTGACTCCGGACAGGGGCCACTCGCTGATGGACGCATCAAACCCGATCTTATCGCACCCGGCATGGGCTTGTGCTCAGGTCGTGCAGAAGAGGCCAAGTTCCCTGCAGGAGCCACATGTGGCAGCGCCACGCACGCCAACGGCAATTCGATGTACATGACCCTCAGCGGCACCTCGCAAGCCACCGCCGTAGCCGGTGGCACTGCCTCGCTCGTGCGTGAATATGTCCGTGAGCAAGCAGGTTTGACCTCGCCTTCTGCTGCGCTTGTCAAAGCGATGATGATCAACGGTGCGCTTGACGTCGGTACGCCAGACATTCCCAATGGCGCGGAGGGCTGGGGTCATGTCGACCTCGATCGAACCGTGCGTCCCATGGACGGAAGCACGATGTTGACGACCTTCCTCGACGACGGGCCAAGCCTACGGGCCGGCTACGGTCTGCTGTACGCCTTCGACATGGACCCCTCCGCAGGCATCGACATCACCCTCGCGTGGTCGGACACACCGGGTAGTGCAGCATCCGGCACCACCTCCACCCGTCTCATCAACGACCTTGACGTCGTCCTGGTTGCTCCGGATGGGACGCGCTGGCTCGGGAACGATTTTGCCAACGGCGTCTCGACCACCGGTGGTGCTGCTGACGACGTCAACAACGTCGAACGCATCCGCGTCCCTGCAGGCGTTTTGACCGGTGCCGGTGAATGGACCGTGGAAGTGCACCACCGCGGTGGTCAATCGCAAGACTTTGCCCTCGTGGTGGTCGCGGACGCGACCGCTACGCCAATCGCAGACCTCGTCGGTTTGGAACGGAGCATCCTTTTGTCGACGGATCAGCCGCTCAAGGACGACATTGTTTCCATCTCCATGTCATGGTTGAACCAAGGGACTGCGCAAGCCCAATCGCAGCGCGTCGTCCTTACCGACCTCACCGAGGGCACCGTTCTGTATCAGGGCGTCCGCAATCCGCTTTCCTCGGGGAGCATCGACAGCCACATCATCCTGCACACCTTCTCGACCACCGGGACCCATACCCTCGAACTGAAACTCGACGTGGACAACGACGTGACGGAATTGAACGACGCGCTGACAGGAACGGACAACAACGTGTTCACCACGGACGTTGAGGTCAGTGCCCTCGGCGTTCGAGTCATCGCGTACGCCGGCGACGGGTCCTTGCCCTCCACTTCTCAAGAACGGGACGATGCAGCGGTTCACGACCTTGATGTCAGGAACCTGACTTCCATCGACATTCCCTTGCGCATTCAACACGAGGGTACGGGCAACAGAACGGTCAACGTCGCAGTGACCCAAGTCCAAGCCATTGATGCCGCCTTCCCCGGAGTGCTCCTGTCTCCCAAAGATGCGTGGTCGAAGGGCTTGAACGAATCGGGGCCCTATGCGGTGAAGGAACTTGGTTCAACTGGAGATCACCGGGACCTGACCCTCACCTTGACCGACCTTGACGCACTCATCGGAGGCACTGGACCGGACCGCTATGCGGCTTCAGGAACCTTCGTTGTGGACGTCAAGGCGAGTTACACCGACCAACCCTTCGTCTCCCACACGCAACGCTTCACGCTCAATGTCGGTCGCGTGGACGATGTTCTCGTTGGGGTCTCAGGCACCCTGTTGCCAAATGGAAATCCGATTGCAGCAGAACCCGGCAGCTCCGTTTCTTTCTCGATCGCCGTGATGAACACGGGCAACGCGCCCGCTCGGTTCAACCTCGCGTGTTCTGTTGACCTTGACGGCTGGCAAGTCGGTCTCGACGGTACGGCAGCCTCCACCCTTGATTTCGAGCCCCTGGACATCCTTCAGGACCTCCCAATGCCGGTCACCGTGTCGGTCCCGCCCATCGTCGATGGGGCGCCCACGCCGGAGGTCGAAGCAGAAGTTGTCTGTACGGTGACCTCAGCGACCGACCAAGGCTTCGCACACGTCGAAGTGCTGCAGGTTGGCGTCCTCCCACAGACCGTGTTTGAAGTCGATTTGTCCATCGGTGGAGAAGGCCTTGGGCCCTCTGCTTTGGCTGCAGACGTCAAGGTGGACAGCGCCGAACTTGTGGAGCTTGATGCGCTCGTTTCCAATCGAGGCAACGTGCCCGTCGATCTCACCATGACGATGCAACTCGGGGACCCAAAGTGGGCTTACGACGCAGAAATCGACGGCGTGGCGGTGGACCAAAAGGCCAGCATTGCCTTGACCTTGCAGCCGGGTGCAACTGAAACGGTGCGCTATCTTCTGCTCGTGCCACCCACGGCTGAGCAGGGCGATGCCAACACCTACCAACTCAAAACACGAGAAAACGCCCAATCCTTCGTCACCAACACCACGAAATTGGTCGTGGCCCAAGAATTGGACTACGTTTTGACGTTGCCTGAAAACGCCTCGGTTTTGGTCAACGGGGACTTCACCTTCCTCGACATTGACATCGAAAACACGGGCACCACCATCATGTTGCTTTCATGGACCACGGGTTTGGTGCCCGACGGTTGGTCGGTTGCATTTTCGAACCCTCCCGAAGTCATCGCTCCTCGTGAGGTCAAAACCGCACGCCTTGGGGTGATGGCGCCTCCCGGTGCTCCGGCCTCTTCCGATGCGTTGGACGTGCTCATTGACGTGGCTGCCAACAGCGGCAACCAGTGGCTCAACACCAGCGAGCGCTTTGGTGTCGGGGTCCTCGAAACGATGCACGCAAGTCTCGAAAGCGGTGTTGAAGGTGCATTGTTGGATCTCGCCCGCGGAGAATCCGTTGAACAAATCGTTGATGTTTCCAACAGCGGCAACCTACCGCTCGATGCTACCTGCAACGTACGTTTGGAGAATGCGGATGGAGAGGAGCTTACGGGGTGGGAACTTGCCTGTGGCAGCGATTTCACCGCCCTTGCCGTAGGCGAAATGGCCTCCTTAACCGTCACCTTCGCTCCAGGTGACGATGCACCTACGTCTCGCTCGATTCTTGTTGTGGAATTGGTCGACGCCAACGGTGTCGTGGTCGGGAGCACCTCCATCGAAGTGGCTCCCGCACCCGCCGGAAACAACGGCGGATTGTTTGGCTTGCTCCCGACTTGGGCTGCTGGCTTGGTTCTCATTTCGGTGTTGATCGGTGGAGTGGTTGTGGGTCTGCGTGTCCGCGGTTCCGCAGATGTGGCTGACATGGGCGAGGACATCCTCGCAGCCGGCGCTCACGGAGAAGCCGACACCGACGGCCAGCGTCGCGCCAGTCTTTTGGATACGGGAGCCGAACATGACCTGACCTCTGGCGCGGTCAGCCAAGAGGAGATTCAAGCGGCATTGGCACAATCCATCG
>DUHU01000013.1 GCA_013330765.1 Candidatus Poseidoniaceae archaeon
CGCTGAACTCGTACCGCCCAGTCCGAACACCTGTATGGTGGGGATGGAGGGGCGAAGTCGGAAAACGATGCAGTTCTCCATCGCACACTGGACGACCCGTGGTGTTGAGGATCGAAAAACAATTCAGCAGGTTCGAACGGGCTTTGGCACGATTGTTTCGGGCGCCAAAAGAAGTACGTCGGCCACTCGATCAGATGAACAGTCTGATTTGGGAACTCGCGGACGGACAACACGACTTTGCTGACATCGTACAACACCTCAACGACGCCTTCGAAGAAGAAGCAACACCAGTGGTTGAGCGAAGCACTGCAGCAGTGCGAGGATTTGTGGCGCTTGGCGTGATGAAACTCGTACCGGAAGGCGGTGCGGTGACATGGACGACGGAACCGGGTCAGGTCCCACAAGAACAATCCTTGGAGCCGAAAGACCCGGACATGGATCATTGGTCATGACGTTGCCAAGCAAGACGGAATCCAAAACCATCTCTGGCCGAGGCCGGGAAGGCCTTGTGACGAGACGCGCAACGTGTTGAATCTGATTCCATGTACCATGCTCCTCCTCGAAGCACGCCTTGTTCCGCTTCGATCTCGACCGCTTCTTGTACGGAATGACGTTCGTCAAATGGTGCGACATATCCGTCGGAACACCATTCTGCGACGTTCCCAGCCATGTCGTGGAAACCCCATGGGTTGGCATCCTTTTGGCCAACTTCACGCGTGACACCTCCTGCATTCCCCGCATGCCAAGCAAAGGCATCCAGTTCTGTGTCTGCATCACCAAACCACCAGCGGCCCACGGTTCCAGCCCGAGCTGCAAACTCCCATTCTGCTTCGGAAGGCAATCGGTATGCGCCAAGGACCCCGTCAAGTTCTCCGGCCGAAGCTTGATTCAAGCGATCAAGATAGACGTCGATGTCGTCCCGGGAAACGGAATCAACTGGACGGAGTCCTGCTGTCCATCCTTCCTGAAATTTGGATGGATTGTCCCCCATCACCAATTCCCATTGTTGTTGGGTGACCGGCCGTGCACTCAACGCAAATCCATCATCGATTCGGCATTCCATCGCTGGTCCTTCGTCCCGTCGTCCTTGCGAGGGAGAACAACCGCGTACGAAGGTACCTGGCTGTACGTGGATGAAGAACAGACCATGGGGCCCAGGAACCTCCGCCATGCATCCGGATTGGCCACTGATTGAGGAACCCTCCGCCTCAACCAGAAAGCAAGAATCCTTATCCTCGGAACGAACAGCCAAGGTTCGATGACGGCCTCCGAAGCGGTTTCCCAAGCCCCTGACGTCACGGAACTCTTGCGTGAAGGCGAAGCGCTTTCGCGGGCTCGTGAATACACCGAAGCCCTCGACCGTTTCAACCGAGCCATCGCCATGGACCCCTCCAATTCTATGGCTTGGTACAACCGTGGTGTGCTTTTGGAAGGTCAACGCGATGCAAAAGGCGCCAAGCAGTCCTTCACCATCTGCCTTGATTTGGATCCGGATCACGCACCCGCCACAGCGAATCTCGCGGTGTTGCTGGAACGCATGGGTGACACGGACGGGGCCGGAGCCATGGCCAAAAGGGCCCTGACCCATTATCCAGACCATCCTGAACTTCTTGACATTCGACGCCGGTGCCAAACCGGCCAAAATGTACAACCTGATTTGCCAGCCCAGCGCCCAACACCGACGGCCACGTGGCAAGACGAGCACTTGACCAAGGCGATGGACAAAGCAGGCGTAACCGACGCTCAAGCGGTCTTGGAAGAATCGACCCATCACGACACGGACGGTGACGGCACCCTGGACGAGGAGGAATTGGAGCGAGCCGCTTCTGTCGTTGCTGCACAGCAACAAGTTCAGGAAACGATGGTCGAAGAAGAATCGATTCCGGTTCCCGAAGAAGCCACGGAACACGTGCAGGTGGAACCCACAGAAACACCGCTTTCTGAATTGATCGACATGGCCCGTGGTGAGTTGGATGCTGGTCATCCAAAGGCAGCCATTGGTCTGCTTCGCGAGCGGCTTCGAACCGATGGCGCCGAGAACATCGAAGCATGGTTAACCGCTGCTACGGCAATGCACCGACTCAACTTGGAAGACCACGCGTTGGGCGCAGCACAACACAGCCTCAGAATCGATGACCAACGGCACGAGGCATGGACACTCGTCGGTGATGTTCATGCATCGAAAGGAGAACACCAAGCTGCGGTTGAGGCGTACACCACTGGATTGGAATGCGGAGCGAGTGAAGAGGTGGCCAATCGGCGTTGGCTCTTGCTCACCCGGGAAGCTCATCCCGAGCTCTGGTTTGAGGAAGCGATGTCGAAGTTGGGCCCTGAGGCGCCTTTGGAAGACCGTCATGCCCTTGCCACTTGGCTTCTCGATTTGGGCGAGGGCGAAGTCAGTGCCCTTGAACACCTCCCAGACCAACCTCCAACGCTCCCCGAAGCACCCGAACTCGGAAGCAAGGTCATGCTTTTGCTGGCCAACGAAGCACCACGCCTCCGAGCACGCGCTCACAGCCTGCAACTCCAACACCTCGAAGCCATTGGTCTATGGAAGGAAGAAGTCACCAAGGATGCGGAAGACGCATCGGCTTGGACAGGGATGGCCAAAGCCTTGGAGGCCGCAGGCGAATTGGAAAAGGCGGCCAAGTGTCACGCCCGTGCCAAGCAAGGAAACGCAACCGCTTCCAGCGAAGTTATGGTTGCATCAGAACCTGCATTGACGCCTGCATCCATGACCCCTGAGATCGAACTCCAAACACCGGCCCCCGAATTCCAAGTCCCAGTTGAGCCTGAAGATGAAGCCGGGGACGTTGGAGCCTCTCTTCTCTTGCCGGTTGCGTCGACGGACGTGCAGGCTCCTGAGGTTCAATCCAACCCAGAGGTTGATCTCGCTGCTGCTGCCCTGGAAGCGACCACGAACATGGCTGCTCCCATGCGTACGACGACCCCTGAACAGGATGCACAACAAGGACGGGAATGGTTCAACCGGGGAACGCAGTTGTTGGAGGACAAGAAATACCGCGAAGCGCTGTCATGCTTCGACAAATCCCTGAGTCTTCTTGCGGATGACGAGGAGAAAGTCATCCTGGTCCTCAACGCGCGCGGAAATTGCTACTACTACATGGAAGACTATCCAAAATGCGTTGACGCGTATTACCAAGCGATGATGATTCGACCCGCCCAAGTGCGCGGACAAACGCTCTACAACATGGGCGTTGCCTATGCAGAAATGGAACGCTACGGGGACGCCATCAAATGCTTTGAGCAGGGCGAATCGAGGGGCTTGACCCAAGAAGAAGTGGCCCTCGCAAAGGAACAAATTCGTCGCTGCAAAATTCTCAGAAAAGAGAAAGAAAAGCAGGAAGCAAAGCGGAACTCACGCCGCCGTTGACGCCACAGGTTGATGAATGAGGACCTGTTGGGTTGGGACATGGACTGCGGTACGTGTGAATCAGCACCAGCCACGCCTGTTGAAACGGTCGCCCCGGTGAACGTGAACGTGACCATTACCGACAAGGCACGTACGATGTTGTCCGACGCCTTCGGAGACACCGAAGGACAATCCCTGCTCGTTGGAGTCCTTTCAGGCGGCTGCTCTGGCTACATGTACGATTTGCAGATCATCGAAGGAACGGAGCCTGATTGCCAAAACCTCGACATCGAAGGGATTTCCGTTCAGGTACCCAACGCTTCGAGCCATCTGCTCGATGGAATCGAAATCGACTATGTCGATCGTTTGATGGGTGGCGGTTTTCGAATCAACAACCCGAACGCAGGCAGCACGTGTGGCTGTGGCGAGTCTTTCAATTGAGCGACATGCCATTCACCCACCTCAGGGACGACATCGGCGTGCTTTTCGTCCGTGGAACGGACGCCAGAGGATTCGTTGACGGGTTAAGCACCAACCAGATCCCGAACGATTCGGGTCACGCCGTGCAGACCGTGTTCACCGATCGTGCCGCGAAGATTATCGCAGCGACCCTGGCCTTGGTCCGAGATGAAGGCGTCGTGTTGCTTGTCTATCGGCCTTCCATCGATGCCCTCATCGGCCATTTGCAACCACGACTGCTTGGACAAGACGTCGCATTGATGGACATCAGTGATCGAAACCACGTCGTCTACGAGGTCGGAGGAACTTCCGACGTTGAATTCGGACGATGGAATACGCATCAACAGGTGACCACCGTTCGACTCACCCCTGAACTTCTGGTGCACATTGCGGCCGGCCCACCCGCGGAAGCCGTCGAAGCCAACATGACCGAATGGACCGCGTGGAGGGTCGAACATCGATGGCCGGAACATGGGCTTGAAATCACGGCAAAGCGACATCCGTATGCATGTGGTCTTGAGGACTACGTCCACCAAAACAAGGGATGTTTCCTCGGCCAGGAAGTGTTGGCACGAATGAAAAGCCGAGGGCGGACAGGCTGGGTTTTGGTTCAGGGCGATGTGAATGCATTGCCAGAACATCGCATCACGACGGAGCACGAGGGACGAGCCTTGGCCATCCTCCGGACAAGCGAGGTTCAGTAACCGAGGACGTCCACAAGTTGGCCCTTGTAGAAGTTCCCAGAGGTCTGCAAAGACTCGAGTTCATGGTCCAAGAGATCAAGTTCGAAAATCTGCTCCACCCCATTTGCTCCCACGATGCATGGGACACCAATGTAGACGTTCTCAAGACCGTACTGTCCGGTCAAGAAACACGACGCCGGGAGGAGGCGACGACGGTCGTTTAGAACGGCTTCAGCCATGATGGCTGCGGCGGAACCTGGCGCGTAGAACGCCGAACCCTTTTCCAAGAGGGCGACGATTTCTCCACCACCTTTCGCGGTGCGTTCTGAAATGGATTTGATACGATCCTCGCTCATCAATTGCGTGATCGGAATGCCGCCGACGGTGGTGTAACGAGGCAAGGGAACCATCGTGTCACCGTGGCCACCGAGCACCATTGGAGACACGTCTTCTTCTGCGCAGTTCAATTCCAAGGCAATGAAGTGGGCCATTCGCGCCGAGTCCAAGACCCCGGCTTGTCCAATCACTCGCTCAGGTGGGAAACCGGTGACCTTCTGCATGTGATAGGTCATCAAATCCAATGGATTGGTGACCACGATAATCACGGCATCAGGTGCGTGTTCGCGAATGCCTGACCCGACTTGGCTGATGATGTCCGCGTTTTTGCCGATCAAATCCTCACGGGTCATGCCAGGTTTGCGTGGGAAACCAGACGTCACGACCACCACGTCTGAGCCAGCAATGTCTTCGTAGGACGCCGTCCCGGTGATTCGGCCGTCGTAATTCAGCACGGTGGCGTTCTGGGACATGTCCAAGGCCTTGCCTTTGGCGAAGCCTTCGAAGATGTCCAAAAGGACGACGTCGGCGACTTTCATTTGTGCCAGCACGAAGGCGCACGTAGCTCCAACATTTCCCGCTCCAATGACTGCAATCTTCCTTCGTCCGTTCGCCATACGCTCGACCTGACCGACGGTCATGCACCCGTCCCATAAACTCGCGGTCACCAAACAAGAAGCGCGTTCCGTGGTGTTGAAGAACCCGCTTCCGTTCGGGTCAATCACCGCTCCTGCGGAGGTGTTTGCGATGCGCATCGGTGTTGTCAAAGAATCGGACCAAGAAACGCGCGTGGCCATCGTTCCTTCGAGCATGAGGAAACTGACGAAAGCAGGGTTCGAACTTGTCGTCGAAAGCGGCGCAGGGCTGTCATCCAGCCATGACGACCAAGCCTACATCGATGCCGGAGCAACCGTCGGTTCCCGTGAGGATGTTTTGGCATGCCCACACGTCTTGGCCGTGGGTTTCCCCGGCATTGAAGGCATGAATGCTGGCACGAATTTGGTTTGCGTGGCCGATCCATTCCGCCATCCCGAACGGGTCAAGGCCTGCATGGAAGCCGGCATCACCCTGATGTCAATGGACATGATTCCCCGCCGCCTTTCTCGCGCTCAATCCATGGACGTGAATTCCAGCCAAGACAACTTGGCGGGGTACAAAGCCGTCTTGCTCGGTGCTGCGCACGTGCCCAAAGGCATCCCGATGATGACCACGTCCGCAGGAACCGTACGTCCGGCCAAGATTGTGATCATGGGCTCAGGCGTGGCAGGTTTGCAAGCCATTGCAACCGC
>DUHU01000169.1:0-1770 GCA_013330765.1 Candidatus Poseidoniaceae archaeon
ATCACGCCTTCGATGTTCCGTGACCGCTACAAGGACGCGATGAGTGAGCCGCGTTGGGACAGCATTCCGTCCGAACCTTCCCCGTTGTATCCGTGGCAGGACGACTCCACCTACATCCGTCTCCCGACCTTCTTCCAAGGGCTTGGTCCGGAAGCGCCCCCGATTGAGCCGATCGACAACGCTCGCGTGTTGCTCAAACTTGGGGATTCGATCACCACCGACCACATTTCCCCTGCCGGAGCCATCCTGAAGAGCGGACCAGCAGGGCGTTGGTTGCAGGAAAACGGCGTCGGAAAATCCGACTTCAATTCCTTCGGAAGCCGTCGCGGGAACCACGAAGTGATGATGCGAGGGACCTTTGCCAACGTGCGCATCCGCAACGAACTGGCTCCCGGTACGGAAGGCGGGTGGTCCATTGACCACGCCACAGGCGAGGTCATGTCGGTGTACGAGGCTGCGCAGAAGGCAGAAGGCCCAATGGTCGTGCTTGCAGGTTCGCAATACGGAACAGGATCCTCACGCGATTGGGCCGCCAAAGGCACCTACCTCCTCGGTGTGAAAGCGGTGATGGCCACGTCCTTCGAGCGCATCCACCGTTCCAACCTTGTCGGGATGGGGGTGCTCCCTCTGACTTTTGTGGACGGTCAAGACCACGCTTCCTTGGGCTTGGACGGCAGCGAGCATTACAGCATTCCCATTTCTGATGACGTCAAGCCCTTGCAGCGCCTCACGGTAACCGCTGTGCACGCTGAACGTGGTGAGATGACCTTCGAGGTTGACGTGCGTTTGGACACGCCGGTCGAGGTGGACTACTACCGCAACGGCGGCATCTTGCACACCGTGCTGCGACAGATGGCCGCGGACGATTGACGGTGGCTTGAAGTCACACCCGTCCAAGCCCTTGCCATGTCCGACCTCCGCGGGACCGTCCGGTACCGCTTCCGTCATGAGGTGGACGACGTGCATGTGGTGATTGAGGGGGAGGCGACGTGGGTCTCCGACTTGGTCGAGAGCCTTGAGCTCAAAGGGGTCGGTTGGACCATGCCCATCGCACGGGCTTCGCGACCCCAGAATCTGTCTGGCTTGGGCGAGGATGACGAAGTTCCCGATGAGGACGCTCCTCCCGCTGATTTGGGGCCTGCGCCAGATCCTTCTCGGATCCCCGTGGTCCGACGCCCGATTGGACAACTTGACCTGGAGTCTGAAGTTGACCGCATTGGGCTGCAGCCGATGCAGCGGCCCGATCCCATCGAACTCATGGAGGTCGTCGAAGGGATTGAACGGCCTTTCCCCGTCAAGGATCCGACCTCCGTCGATCCTCAAGCGGAGGCTTGGCTCAAGGAACTCATGGAGGTCGTCGTGCGTGAACACGGGGCCACGGCCATGCGTACAGAGGACATCGAAGAGGTGCTTGGGTCACGTCTCGGCGACCGGACGGGCGGCGTCCTCGAGGTCTGGCTCGACTCGCTGTTTGCAGCAGGAAAGTTGGTCAAAGTTCACGGCGGAAAAGGCACCGGATGGGGTCCCTCTCCGTCGTGGCTGAAGGTCTGAGAATTTCCTTACAAACGAGGGACTGCGCCACGGGGCGTGGAGTCTCGGACCGCCCGAGACTGCAAAGGAATTAAGGGTAAGCCGAGGCTCCGTGTAACGAGTGGTGTTGATGATGTCCAAGACCGACCGCCGAAAGCGCGCACTGAGCCTCATGCTCGTTGCGTTGTTCACGACTTCCCTGATGACCGCCTTCGCCGCACCCGCCGGTGCGTCGATGGC
>DUHU01000169.1:2074-3453 GCA_013330765.1 Candidatus Poseidoniaceae archaeon
CCCGCCGGTGCGTCGATGGCTCGAACGTACACCGCCGGGCGCGATCCCCAAGACATTGCGATCGGCGACCTTGACGGCGACGGTCACAACGACCTGGCCATTGCCACGGACGGTTCCCACACCATCTCGATCCTTTGGAACGACGGCAGCGGGAACTTCTGGGAGCGAACGGACGTTTGGGTCACAGGCAACACCAGCCGAAACGCCGACTGGGACGAGTTCTCCAACGTCCAGTTCATCGAAGTCGGCGAGTTCAACGGCGACTCTGACCTCGACATCGCCATCTATCAAAGGAACAACCCGTTCAAGCAGGACGATGCAGGCAACCCCGCCAGCGAGCCCGGCAACCTCACCATCATCGAGAACGACGGCAGCCGCAGTTTCTCCGTGGGTGAGCGTTACACGCACTTCTACGCTTGGGACATCGAGGTCGGCGACTTCGACGAAGACGGCAACGATGACGTGGCCATTCTCGGGCTGTACCCCGACATCACGACTCAGTACCTCCAGGTCTACAAGGGCCCTGTGACCTGTGCTGAATCGGTTCCCAGCACCACAGCCAATGCCGGCAACTGCGGTGAAAAAACTGAACTTGGCCCAGCCAGCACCTACAGCTACCGTGAGTTCGAAGTTGGCGATTACGGTGAGACCGAGCAGTCTGGACTGAGCACCTGCACCGACGCCGATATTTTCCTTCTGCGAAGCGAAGGCATCGACTATGCCACCAACGCACCCACCAACCCAGGGAACAGCGACAACGTGACCATCCTCGAGTACGGGTGCAGCACTGCGCCTGCGGACCGCTTCCCCACCTCGTTGGGCCCGAACCCCACCATCATCCAGATGGGGACGGTCTTTGGCGGCCTTGACATCGCCGACCTCGACGACGACGGCACCACTGACGTCATCGCCATGACCGACGGCAACGTTCGCAACGTCACCTACTCCGTCTCCACCTCTCAAGGCAACTGGGGCACGCCGCAGATCGCTTACTTTGGTCCGTACATCTCCTATGACGTGACGATTGCCGACCTCAACGGCGACGGCCACCCCGACTTCGTCAACCCCTCCGTCGCGTACCAGCAGGATTCGACCGACTCCGCAGGTGGTACGACGAGCGTGTTCTACCTGAATTTCCCAAGCACCGTGCAGGTGACGCTTTCCTCCGGTGCGAACCAGCACACCAACCCGCTTTCGTACGAGAGCGGTCGCCGGCCCTCGATGGCCGCCGTGGGCCAACTTGCCGGCGATGCACAATCCGCTCCCGACATTGCGGTTGGACACACGTCCTACAACTTCGGGAGTTGGGTGGACAACTTCGGCTGGGAGGGTCAGTACGACACCATCACTGTCGTTGAAATGGACAACAAGGACTTGGC
>DUHU01000169.1:3751-4078 GCA_013330765.1 Candidatus Poseidoniaceae archaeon
TGAAATGGACAACAAGGACTTGGCCGTCACCGGCCTTTCCGTGGATCCCGTGGACCGCTGGTTCGGCGTGGCCGGTGAAGGCACTCGCCAGATCAACGTCACCGTGACGAACACCGGCATGGACACGCTCAACACAGGCTCGGCCACCGTGGACGTCGAACTGAAGATCGTCGATGAATCGAGTTCCTCCAACACCACGGTGTATGCGAACGACTGGGACAGCCCCGAGGACGCCTCGGGCTGTGGCAGCGGCTGCACCTGGGCCTACGAAGAGTACGTGGACGGCTACACCCACTGGCACCTTCAGACCAACAGCTCGGTCGGTGC
>DUHU01000169.1:4408-4840 GCA_013330765.1 Candidatus Poseidoniaceae archaeon
ACGGGCAACCCGAACGGCAACAACGGCGAGAACATTTCCTCCAACTACCTCAACCAAGGGAACTTCATGTGGTCCGGTGAGGCCGTGACCAACAGTTCTGGAGACTTGTGGACCGGCTACGGCAAGAACTGGGACGACGCCATGATCCTTCAGGACGTGGACCTGACCACCTCCGACCGCGCGTTCATGAGCGTTGAGCTGTTCAAGCATCTCGGCTTTGGCGCCCTCGGCGGCGCGGATGCAAACGGCTTCGTGGTCAACGACGTGTGGGACGACCTCGCCATCATTGAAGTCGGCAGCGACGAAACCGGATGGAGCACCATTGGTTGCCCCTCGGAAGCGCTGTTTACCGGCGCTTGCGGATCCGGAGAGTCCCTGTGGGGCGGCTTCGACAACGAGCGTGCCTTCAAAGAAATCAACGGCGGCGCTGCC
>DUHU01000224.1 GCA_013330765.1 Candidatus Poseidoniaceae archaeon
GCGTCTTCAGAAGCGACCGCTTGCCCGTCCTCGTCGCCGTACATCGCGGCATATTCCTGTTCTTGAGGCGACGGTGTTGCGGGCCGGAGTGCAGCATCAAAGAGGCCGCCAAGCGCGCGACGACGCTGACGAACCGTGCCGGAGCGTGGTCGAGGGATGAGGTGCTTCGGGCCAGTGGTTCCTGTTTTTGGCTGAAGATTGAGGGGGTGCCCCGCAGGCGCCACGCCTTCCTGCCCTCCGGTCCGACGCGCGGTGCCGACAATGCCCTGAACATGCACCGGCGGGGCGGGGGGCTCCGGTTCAGGCGAAGCGAAGGCTGCGGGGGGCTCCTGCAACCCCATCACCGGGAAGGTGGGTGCGGGTCGCGGTGCGTGGGTTGGGCGTGAGTCGCCAGTTGGTCCGACAAAACTTGGCAAGTAAGGTTCAGCACCGGGGTTGAACGCGGGGAGCGGTTCTTCCAAGCGTGGGGCTGGAAGCGCCCGTGCTTCTTGGTGAACCGGTTGCCAACCGTTGCCGCTCACCGCGAAAGGCGATGCCGCTTCGTCACGTGCTTGCTGGGCCACGTCCCGGTCGACGGGGGAGCGTGGATGAAGGGCGTCCTGTGTGGGGCTGGGAAGGGCTTCTCGCTGTTCGACCATCATGCGTTGTGCTCGCGCATGCAACCCGTCCTGTGCAGGGGTGACGGGCATCTGCACCTGAACGGGAGCCAAGTAGGCGTCGGATTGGATCGGTGCTCTCCGATCTTCAATGGTGATGTTGACCGAGGGGCTTTGCGGTGGGGCATCAAAGGCCATGAACGGCTCTTCGTCAAAGAAGTCCGCCATGATGCCTTCGTCGGGTGCGGTACGGGGTACGGTTTCACCCTCAAGCAGGCCGATGATGGGCCGCGGAACGTGGAGTGCTTCGGGGGTTGAGCGGGGCCGAATGAGGTCGTCCAAGCCCTCTCGAGCGGCGGAGAGCGGCATGCCGGCCATCAGCCGGCCCATCAGGTAAGCGAGCATCATCAGCTTCCCGTCCGCTCCGGTGATGACGTGACATTCACCGTTGTGGAGGTCGACGGTCAGGGTGGGTCGTCGTGTCAGGGCCCATGCGGCGACCATCATGCATCCCACCGTCATGACCACGTTTCGCACAGCGACCAATTCGATGGTCCACCCAGCCATGCCGATCAGGATCAAACCGAAGAGATGGCTGTAGGGCGGCATCAAATGCGTTTGATGGTGGTTGAAGGAACTGATGGACGAAAGGGGCAGCGTCGTGGTCTTCCCCTCCTTGGCCCGGATGAGGAGGGCGGAAGGGTCGACCTCAACGGCCACCCTTCCTCGCATCCCGGCCAGACGCAGTCCGTCAAGGACCTCCCGGTCCAACTGCATCGGGCCGGCAGATGCCGGCTCGATTTCTCCCATCCTCGTGCACTTTGTGGAATGGGATATCAATGCTCCCTCAATGGGGCGAGCCCACAGCAAGGTTGGACGGGAGGTCTTCGTTCGCCGAATCAGGCTTCGAACTCAATGCGCCCAGCACCGATGATTCGTGGTTTGGAATCCAATTGAGCGATGATGGCCTGAGGTGGTGCATTGGCCCGAATCAGCGCGGGTTGTGCCCATTCGACGGTCAAGACATTGCCTTCAGCTTCGGTGACCCTGCCCACAATAAATTGCAGGTCCACGGAAAGGTGAATCACGTCGCCCGCCTGAAGGGTGCGGCGTTGGAAGGGTGACGGGGTCAGATGAACCTTGGAACGGACATGCGGGTGCATCGCGGGAGGGCGATGGGTCCCCGTGCGTGGGTCGTCAAGAGGCGGGTGGACGATCAGCGTGCCTCCAGCGAGGTGCGCTTCCTGAGCGTTGCGCAGCGCCAGTCCAACCCGGTCGCCGGCAGTCGCTGCGGGGACGTCGTCGTCCATCACTTGCAGCGACTTGGCGGTGCCGCCCCCTTCTGCGGGGAGCAACAGCAACTCGTCGTGTTGGTTGACGGTTCCTGCCTGAACGTATCCGATGGCCACCAAGCCGATGCCTCTGACATTGAAATGCTGGTCAACGGGAATGATCAGGGGTTGAGTTGAGGCCTCTGCGAGTTCCTCGGCCAACTCGTCCATCAGGGCGTAGAAGCGCTCACGGAGGTGAGGTCCATCTGCGGCTTCAAAGGCCCAAGAGGCCAAACCTGCTTGTTGGAAGAGGCCTTTGACTTGGTCTTCGTCAATCCAGCCACCGTCCGTTGGGCGGATCACGGCCAGGCCTCGCTCGATGCCAGCGCTGGCAAAGGCGACAAGGACTTCACCAAGGGTCGCGTCCACCGCTTCCACCTCGATCAGGCCCACGCGTGCCGCCGAGAGGGCATTGAGCAGCGGCCGCAAGCGTTCAGGATATTTGGCCGGGCGAATGATGGACAAAATCCGTGCGCCAGATTCACCCGTTTCCTTGTGAACGTAGGTGTGGACGTCGCGCTGGTCGCTGGGTTTGGCGATCATCCGAGCGAGTTCGTCGGTGGCCACTGCGGCGATGTTGAGGACCGGCATGGGGTGGCCTCGTGGTGTTCCCCATCAAGCCTTGGACGCGGCTCGGTTGCGGAGCATGTTCGCCCGGAGTTCTTCGGCATGGGCCCATTCGCGCTGGGCTTCTTCCCCTTCAACGGTCAATTGAGGGATAGGGATCGGGCGCATCATGGAATCGATGGCGACGAAGAAAAAGTA
>DUHU01000260.1 GCA_013330765.1 Candidatus Poseidoniaceae archaeon
GTTCGGCATCACAGGGGAGAGCACGAGTTTCTTGCAATCCTTCGGGTCAACCTTGCGGACCGTGACGCGGTCCCCGAGGGAGACGCCCGCGTTCTTGCGGATGATTCCGTCCACGCGGATGATGTCCAACTTGGCGTCCTCAGGCCGGCTTCGCCAGTAGATGGCGGCGGTCGTGCGCTGCTCGCCGCTGATCTCCACGACGTCACCGGGAGAAAGGTCGAGCCCGTGTTCGCCGGAAATGCGGGCCCGGCCGTGACCGACGTCCGAAGGGACCGCTTTGGAGACACGCAGGGAAACACCATCTTCGTCGCTCATTCAATCACCTGCGGGGAACCCGCTGCAATCGCCTTCTGCGGCTGACCTCCTTTAACCTCGGGGATGGAAGAAGCAACGACGGGTTGAGCAGGGTTGAAGGGCCAACCTCCGCTCGCAGCCTCATGACGCGCCTGCTTGAGACCGGACTTGACCTCCTCGACGCTGAGAACCCCCACGGCCTTCCCTCCGTGAAAGGATGGAACATCATCAACGGACAACTGACCGAAGCCAGCGACGGTGCCCGGTTTGAATCGCGCAACCCCGCGAACAAGGACGACCTGCTCGGGAACTTCCCTCGCTCCACCAAGGACGACGTTCACGCTGCGCTTGACGCCGCACACGCGGCGCTTCCGGGCTGGGCGTCCACTCCGGCCCCCACCCGCGGTCAGATCATCGGCAACATGGCCCGCCTTCTCATCGATCTGAAGGAGGACATCGTCCGCCTCGAGACCCGTGAAATCGGCAAGACCGTGAAGGAATCCGGGGGCGAAGTGCAGGAAGCCATCGACACCTGCCTCTTCTTCCAAGCCGAAGGACGTCGCCTCTACGGGCAGACCGTGCACAGCGAGTTGCCCAACAAGGAACTCTCGACCTACCGCCGTCCTCTTGGGGTCTGCGCCATCATCAACGCCTCCAACTTCCCCGCCGCCGTGCCCTTCTGGAAGATCATCCCCGCCCTCATCTGCGGAAACACCGTGGTCTGGAAGTCCCCCAAGGACGCCCCACTGCTCTCCTTTGCCCTGGCCCGCATCATGCATCAGGCCGGTCTGCCTGACGGCGTGGTCAACCTCGTTCACGGCACCGGCTCGGGAGCAGGACAGCATCTCGTGGACGCCGTCGACGAAGGCCGCGTCAACAAGGTCTCGTTCACCGGCTCCACCGGCGTGGGCAAGATGATCGGAGAGGTCTGCGGCCGCAACCTCGTCAGTTGTTCGCTCGAACTGGGCGGCAAGAACCCCCTCGTGGTCATGCCCAGCGCCAACCTCGACAACGCGGTCGAAGGCGCCTACTGGGCGGCCTTCGGCACCGCAGGCCAGCGCTGCACCAGCCTCGGCAACCTGATCCTCCACGAGGACATCCACGACGCCTTCATGGAGCGCTTCATGGCCAAGGTGCACGAGACGCGGATCGGTGACTCCCTCCACCACGAAGGCGTCCTGTACGGCCCGATGCTCTCCGAAGTGTACGCCAAGGATTTCCTGACCGGCTTGGAGATGGCTGAGCGCGACGGCGCCACCAAGTTGTGGGGCGAAGGGCGCATCACCGCCGACAGCGCCCCCTCCGGCTTTGTCGACAACGCCGAGGCTGGCGTCTTCATGTGGCCTCACGTCTATTCGGACGTCACCGAAGACATGGAGTGCTTCATGAACGAAATCTTCGGTCCGGTCGTGACCGTGGTCAAGGCCCGTGATTTCGATCACGCCCTGCACCTGGCCAACGCCTCCCCCTACGGATTGTCGAGCGCGTGCTACACCAACGACCGTCTGGAAGCCTACCGCTTCAAGACCGGCATCAAGGCCGGGATGACGGGCATCAACAACTCCACCACCGGCGCGGAGGCGCACTTGCCCTTTGGCGGCGTCAAGAATTCCGGTAACGGGACGCGAGAATCCGGCATGTGGGTCATCGAGGCGTACTCGTACTGGCACGCGGTGAACGACGAACTGAGCGGCCAATTGCAACTCGCTCAGATGGACGTGGACGAAATTCACACCGCAGAAGCGACCGTGGATTGGTCCACGTTGGCCTGATTTTGTGAAGAAGCGTTGGCGCAATGTCTCATTTTTGCGGCTCCGGTTGAGGCGCAGGACTCAAAGACCCACGGGTCCACCCAAGCCTGTCCCGCATGCGGGAGGTGTTCACATCGGTGAGGGAATTCGTCTCCCGGTCATCAACGGCCTTGGCCGTACCGACCGGAAAGATGCGTGGTGGGCTTCGCCTTTGGCCATGGCCTTCGCCCTGACCTTGCTCATGGTCTACACCGCATGGCGCTTGTTCGTCATGGACGGCGACATCCACTACGGTGACCACCGCGTGGTGTCCCCAATTTTCTCGCCTGACGTGCTGTACTACTCGGGCTTGACCGATTATCCCGGTTGGCTGAACTCGGCCATCCTCATCTTGTGGCTGCCCTTTGGCTTCCGCGGCACCTGCTACTACATGCGTCGCGTCTACTACCGCTCCTTCTTCGCAAGCCCCGTGGCCTGCTGGGTCGACGAGCCCGACATCAACAAGAAAATCGGGTACGCCGGTGAGAAGCGCCTGTTCATCTTCAACAACCTCCACCGCTACTTCCTCTACGCGGCCCTGGCCATCCTGCTGTTCAAGTGGTGGGACGTGGTCCATTCGATGCGCATCACGGAGACCTTCATCCTCGACGTGGGCACGATCGTCCTGGCCACGGAATCCTTCCTTCTGACGATGTACGTCACCTCCTGCCACGCGTTCCGCCACCTTGTGGGTGGCATGCTCGACCGCTGGGACGGTGGCGTGGCCGGTCTGCGCGGTCGTCTCCACAGCTTCGTCACGAAGCCGTGGATCAACCGAAGCCACGGTTTCTGGTTCTGGACCAGCCTTGGATTCGTCTTCATCGGGGACCTCTTCGTGATGTCCGTGGCCAACGGGACCATCCCCGAAAGCAGCATCGTGCTCCTGGGAGGCGTCTGAGATGGTGGGTTCAGGCTACGACGAGCACGAGTATGACGTGATTGTCATCGGCGCCGGTGGCGCCGGCCTGCGTGCGGCCATCGAGTCCGCTCGGCAAGGTGCCAAGACGGCGATCATCACCAAGTCCTTGCTCGGCAAGGCACACACCGTCATGGCCGAAGGCGGCTGCGCCGCGGCGTTGGCCAACGCCGACGACCGTGACGGATGGAAGGTGCACTTCCATGACACGATGAAGGGGAGCAAGTACCTGGCCGACTGGCGCATGGCGGAACTGCACGCCAAAGAAGCACCGGACCGCGTCCGTGAACTCGAACAGTGGGGCGCGGTGTTCGACCGCACGCCGTCTGAAGTGATCAACCAGCGCAACTTCGGCGGTCACACCTTCCCTCGGTTGGCCCACGTCGGCGACTCCACAGGTTTGGAGATCATCCGAACGCTGCAGGAACGCGGCATCCACGAGGGCATTGACATGTTCACCGAGTACACCGTGCGTCATCTCCTGAAGGAAGGCGACCGGGTGACCGGGTGCGTGGCCTACGGTCGCGTCAAGGGCGACTTCAAGGCCTTCTCGGCCAAGTCCATCGTGCTCGCCACCGGCGGCATCACCCGATGCTGGACCGTGTGCTCCGGATCGTGGGAATACACCGGTGACGGCCATGCGCTCGCGCTTTGGGCCGGTGCCGAACTCCGGGACATGGAATTCGTGCAGTTCCACCCGACCGGCATGGTCTGGCCGCCCAGCGTGCGTGGCATCCTCGTGACCGAGGGCGTGCGCGGTGAAGGCGGTCGGCTGTACAACAGCGAGATGGAGCGCTTCATGTTCGACTACGTGCCTGAGATGTTCCGCGGCGACCACGCCGAGACCCATGCGGAATCCGACAAGTGGGTGGACGAGGTCGTCAGCGGTAAGATCGCCACCGTGCGTCGTCCTCCAGAGTTGCTGACCCGCGACGTGGTCGCGAAGGCCATCAACGAGGAAGTCAAAGCAGGTCGTGGTTCACCGCACGGTGGAGCCTTCCTCGACATTTCACACCGTGGAAAGGAAGCCATTCAGAAGAAACTCCCCTCGATGTACCACCAGTTCATGGAACTCGCCGGTGTGGACATCAGCGAGGAGATGATGGAAGTCGGGCCCACGGCGCACTACGTCATGGGCGGCGTC
>DUHU01000115.1:0-235 GCA_013330765.1 Candidatus Poseidoniaceae archaeon
CTTGAACTCGAGCGCGTTCACACGGCGCTTGGTGGCCTCGATTTCTTCGAGCAAACGCTTCAGCGTGGCTTCCATCTCTGCGGCCTTGACCATCTTCTCAATCAGATCGCCAAAGGCGTCACTGGCTTCGTCGATGTACGGGCTGGAACCGATGAATCCAACGCCACGCTCGGCGAAGGTGGAGCGAAGGTTGCTTCCGCTCACGTTGGGCACCACGACACCCATGATGTTGCGG
>DUHU01000115.1:542-1056 GCA_013330765.1 Candidatus Poseidoniaceae archaeon
GACACCCATGATGTTGCGGCGCTCGACCTCCACCTCTGGATGAGCCGAGTTGGCAATGGCAGCCGCACGAACGGCAAGACCGCCCTCGATGGCGTTCGCCAAATCCATGCGGGTCTTGGCGAGGCGGTAGGCTTCGGTCAATTCACGCTTTGCAGCGATCATCTCGGTCAGCAAGGTGCGGAACTCGTGGAACAAGCCGTCGCGCTTCATCTTCAGCAGTTTGTACCCGTTGCGGGTCTGCTTGATCCGTCCCTTGAGCTTGATGAGCTCGCTTCGGGTCGGCTTGATGTCGAGCGCCATGCTTCTTCACCTCGTTCAGGAGCGGTTCTCAGGGTGGTACTTCGCGATGAGTTCCTCGTCAAGACGGACGAGGTACTTCGTGTCGATGCTGGACATCAGTTCCCAGCAAAGGTCGAGGGTCTCGGCGATGGACCGGTCCTCGTCACGACCCTGGCGCAGGAAGCGGTCCTCGAAGATGGCTGAGAAGTCGAGCAGTTGCTTGTCACGCTCGTTC
>DUHU01000115.1:1360-3443 GCA_013330765.1 Candidatus Poseidoniaceae archaeon
CAGTTGCTTGTCACGCTCGTTCAGCGCGTCCTCACCGACGATGGCGACGAGACCACGGAGTTCACGGCCTTGGGCGTAAGCGGCGTACATCTGGTCGCTGACCTTCTTGTGGTCATCACGGGTGGTCTTCTCACCGATGCAGGATCCCATCAAACGGGACAAGGACGGCAGGACGTTGATGGGCGGGTAGATGCCCTGTTGGTGGAGCTCACGGGAAATCACGATCTGGCCTTCGGTGATGTAACCGGAAAGGTCGGGAATCGGGTGCGTGATGTCGTCACCAGGCATGGTGAGAATGGGGAACTGCGTGATGGACCCCTTCTTGCCTTTGACGATGCCAGCACGCTCGTAGAGCATGGCCAGGTCGGTGTACATGTAACCGGGGTAACCACGGCGGCCAGGCACTTCTTCACGCGCAGCACCGATTTGACGGAGGGCGTCGCAGTAGTTCGTCATGTCCGTGTAGATGACCAGCACGTGGTAGTCTTGCTCGAAGGCAAGATACTCTGCGGCCGTCAAGGCCAGACGAGGGGTGATGATTCGCTCAACAGCGGGGTCGTCCGCGAGGTTGACGAACAGCACCGCGTTTTCCAGCGCACCGGTGCGCTCCAAGTCGGAACGGAAGAAGTTGTATTCTTCAGCGGTGATGCCCATGGCGCAGAACACGACGATGAATTCCTCGTCGCTGTCCTTGAGCTTCGCCTGACGGGCGATCTGCAGCGCGATGTCGTTGTGCGGGAGACCCGACGCAGAGAAAATCGGCAGCTTCTGTCCACGCACGAGCGTGGTGCAGCAATCGATCGCCGAAATCCCGGTCTGAATGAAGTCGTGAGGGCTCTGCCGGCTGTACGGGTTGATGGCCGCACCGATGATGTCGGCCTTCTCGTCCGCGACAATTTCGGGGCCACCGTCACGAGGGCGGCCTGCACCGTCGAGAATGCGACCGACCAAATCGGTGCTGACGGGGAGCTTGAACACGTCACCAAGGAAGGTCACGCCGGCTTGGCGGTCGACCTTGGCTGTGCCTTCGAACACCTGAACGACGACCATGTCGTCGGAGGTGTCGAGCACCTGGCCGTTCTTGATGTCCCCATTGGAGAGCCGAAGCGAAACAATTTCGCCGTAGGCAACGGGTTCGGTCTTGTTGAGGAACACAAGCGGTCCCTTGACGTCGGTGATGGTTCGGTATTCCTTTCCTGCCATGATGATCCCTCCTCAGTTCTCCTCCACGGTGGCTTCAATTTCGTCCACCATGGTCTTGACCATGTCGTCAATGCGGTCGATGTAGCCTTCTTCGAAGCGGCCACGCAGAAGCGCGGACCGCGCGGGCACGTTGACCACATCAGAAAGCGCGGAGCCGGCACCCATGGCCGACTTGGCCGCATCTTGGAAGGTCAGCACGGCCTTGGCCATGCGGTACTGCAGGTTGATGTCACAGTACGCGTCGATGGGGTCGAACCCGTTTTGCTGGAGGAAGTACTCACGGATCATGCGAGCGACTTCGAGCGTCAACTGCTGGTCGACCGGCAGGGCGTCGGAACCGACGAGCTGCACGATTTCTTGGAGTTCGGCCTCAATCTGGAGCAGACCGGAGATGGCCGTACGGATTTCGGGGAAGTCCTGTCCGATGTTGTCGCGGTACCACTGGTCAAGGGACGGGGGGTACAACGAGTAGGAGTTCAGCCAGTTGATGGCAGGGAAGTGGCGTTGTCGAGCCAGTCCTGCATCGAGGCCCCAGAACACCTTGACGATGCGGAGGGTACCTTGGCTGACCGGTTCGGAGATGTCGCCACCAGGCGGGGACACGGCACCGATGGCCGTCACCGAGCCGTCTTCACCGGAGAGGGTGTTGACACGGCCGGCGCGCTCGTAGAACTCGGCGATGCGGGAGGAAAGGTACGCGGGGTATCCTTCCTCACCGGGCATCTCTTCGAGACGGGAGGAAATCTCACGCATGGCTTCAGCCCAGCGGGACGTCGAGTCAGCCATGAGGGCCACGTCGTAGCCCATGTCACGGAAGTACTCGGCGATGGTGATTCCAGTGTACACCGAAGCCTCACGAGCAGCCACAGGCATGTTGGAG
>DUHU01000115.1:3695-3846 GCA_013330765.1 Candidatus Poseidoniaceae archaeon
ACGGAAGTACTCGGCGATGGTGATGCCGGTGTACACGGACGCTTCACGGGCCGCCACAGGCATGTTCGAGGTGTTCGCGATCATGACGGTGCGGTTCATCAGCGGCTTGCCTGTGTTGGGGTCGATGAGGTGAGGGAACTCGTCCAACACT
>DUHU01000269.1 GCA_013330765.1 Candidatus Poseidoniaceae archaeon
GGATGTCCCCTTCCAAGTCCTCGTCGTGCATGCGGCCGCCAACGTCGTCAAGATGTGCTTTCAGTTCTGCAGCAGCCGATGCTCGAACACGTTCACGCTCTTGCAAAGCCTCTGCATCATCGGCTGCATCCTTGAAGGCCGCGAGAAGTTCACCCAAGGTGGTCGGCCGCCCTTCTGGACGTCGTAAGCGACCGTCGAACAGCGTTGGAAGGGTCGCATCTGCTTCGCCTTGGAGCACGGTGGTGGTGAACGCAAACGCTTCGTCGTCCACGTCCAACTCCCAGCCAAAATCATGGCCAAAATCCACCTCCTCCTCGTCCATGTCGATGGCCGTTGCCCGGTCGTAGACCCCAAGGGTCTGTTCGTGCAACACTTCCCAAGCGAGGCGAATCAAACGGCCGCATGCCGGCAAATCAACGCGGTCGGCTTCTGCCCGGACGCGTTCGGTGAAGATCTCCAAAAAGGCCTCGAGGTCGATGTCCCAAGCGTTGAGCCCTTCCTCACGCACCAAAGAAAGCACCAAAGCGATCGAACGATCAACAGGGTCGCTGAGGGCTTGGTGCTCAGCCCCGTCCTGAGAGGCAATCCGCATGATGCGGTCCCCAAAGGCCAACGCCTCATCGTCCTCGCTGCCCGTGGAAAGCAGACGCTCGACGATGTCCTGCCGGAGGAACCATCCGTCGAGGACCATCTGCTCCATGCCCTCACCTCACTCCTCATCCGGGACGTCGACAGGCATGGCTTCAGGCGCTGAAGGAGAAGCCACCTCAGCCGCGTCCGCCTCTGCTTCCCTCACGGCCTCGAGGTGCTCGCGCACTTCGGCTTCTTCGTCGGCCAATTCGTCAGCCCGAGACATCAGCCCCTCGAGGCTCTTTGGAGTGCCCAAGGCATCTGGAACGAGAGGCATGGCCTTCTGGAAGGCGACGGCTTCGCCTGCACGGTCTGCGTTCTTGGCGGCATCCGCGGCGGCTGCTTCCTCTGCGGCTTCGCCGAGGGCCAGCGCACGCTGGCGGTTGAAATCCATGATTCGGCGGCTGCAGCCGTCCCCACCGTGGGTCACGCCGATGTGGTGATCGGCCAAACTCAGGCTGACCTTGCGCAAGGTGACCATGATGAATTGGGCGCGTTCAGAGCGGGCCCTGCACATTTCCGCGATCAGCCGTGCGTTGTCCGAATCGAGGTTCTGATCGACCTCATCAAAGTAGTAGAACGGACTTGGGTCGTAATCTTGGATGGCGAAGATGAGCGCCAAAGCGGCCATCGATTGCTCTCCTCCCGACAAGCCTTGCAAGCGGCAACGGCTGGATTTTCCTCGTGGGCGAGCCCACATGTCCAGACCCCCGGAGAAGGGCTGCTCTGGGTTTTCGAGGAAGAGTTCGCCCTCGCCCCCTTTTGAGAGGGTTTTGTAGACCCGCTTGAAGTTCTCATTGACCTTGGACAAGACTTCAGTCAAGCGAACAGTGCGTTGCTGGTCGAGTTGTTCTGCCAAGTCCAACAGGTCTTGTCGGCGGCCCTTCAGCACGCCGTGGTCTGCACTGAGGGATGCCAGGCGCTCCTCGCACGCGGCGTGTTGGTCGATAGCCCGCCAGTTCACGGATCCAATGTCCTCAATCCTGCGTTCAAGGCGACGAACGGTGCGTTCGCCCTCGGCCACGGTCGGCAAGGCCGCTTCGTCTTCGACCGCTTCCTCAATACCCTCCTCGACCATCGATGCACGAATTTCCACCAACTGAGATTCGCTTGTGGAGAGCAAACGCCGCAATTCTTCGGCGTGGTGACGGCGTGAACGAGCGTCGGACGCTTTCTGCTCTGAGGCCACGCGAAGCGCACTTCGCTCGTCAACCAAACGAATACGCTCGTCCTCAAGCCCTTGATGTTCCTCAAGGTGAGAGCGGCGTTCTTCCTCCTTCTCCGTCAGCGCTGCACGGTTTTCTGCCTTGGACCGTTCGAGCGTTGCTCGCTCTGTGGCCCGTGTTGCGGCTTCAGAAGCCAGCACATCGAGCCTTCCGCTCAGACCCTCAGCATTGCTTTCGAGCAGCGAATGGCGCTCTCTGCCTGCGCGAATGGTCGCTTCATTGGCCTGAAGTTCAGCTTCGGCCGTGGCTTTGGCCAATTCAGCCGCATGAAGGCGTTCCTTGAGGTGCGTAGGGCTGGCGTCCTGAAGGCGTTGGCTGGCCACGTCACGGGCCTCGATGGCCTCGGAGAGGCGCTGCTGCGCTTGACCCCGAAGGGCGAGGTGCCGACGGCCTTCTTGATCGAAGGCATCCAAACGGGAGGCGATGCCTGCCAAGTGACCTTCCTCCTTGCCCAAGGCGGCCTTGGCAGCGGCGTGTGCGCTGCGCCATGAAGCAAGTTTGGAGGCGGCATCGTTGTTGGCGAGGTCCCCGAGTCGGCGACGCACATCGGCTTGCGCCTCTCTGGCTTCTCGGACCTTGCCCGAGACGCCTTCGGACATCATGCGAAGCCGTTCCACTTCTTTCGACAGGCGGTCGACCTCGCTGGCGCCCTGAACCTTGCCGCCAAAGGAAATGCGGGAGCGGCGCGGTGAGCCGCCGGTCATGGCCCCGCCTGCTTCAGCGACGCTTCCGTCGAGGGTGATCAAACGAACACCGCCCATGTTGGCACGGGCCGTGGCCATGGTGTCGACCAGCAGCGTGTTTCGAAGCACGAAACGCACGGCGGCCGTAATCCTTGGATCATGTTCAAGCAAATCGTGAGCAAAGCCGATCACGCCTGCTTGGCGGGCGACCATCACCGCCCTTCCAGCGGGCCGGCCGGCGTTGATTTTGTTGAGCGGAAGGAACGTTGCACGCCCAGCATTGTTTTGCTTGAGCCAACGGATGGCCTTTGCAGCGACCTCGTCGGTTTCCACCACGACGGACATCATGCCGCCGCCAATGGCGGTGGAAAGCGCCGTTTCGTGGGCTTCGTCTTTGGGCGCGCACAGTTCTGCAATGGTGCCGAAAATGCCGTCCAAATGGCCTGCGTCGCGGGCGCGGAGCACCGCGGCTGCGCCACCGGTGAGGCCGTTTGAGCCAGAATTCGATTCCATGGCGGCGCGTGCCCGAGCGAGCTGGCGTTCCACGTCCCGCAAGCGTGTTTCGACCGCATTGGCTTCCTCGACCAAAGTGGATTCCTTTCGTTGTGCAGCGGTCAAGTCACGGACCAAACTTTCGCGGTCGGTCCCTGCTGCCAGGGCTTTGATCTCCTCGCCCTGAAGTTCGCTTTCAGCGACTTGCATTTTGGCCCCTGCCAAGGCTTCCTCGGCTTTTTGCCGCTCTTCGAGCAGCAATTCGCCTGCGGTCGCGGAACGATCGACGTCCGATTGAGCGTTGGCCAAAGCGCCACGTGCATGCTCGATCTCATCTTCACAAGCCTGTACCGTACGAGCCAATCCTGCGACATCACTGGTCGAACCTTCGAGAGCCTCGCGGACCTCGCCTTCTTCTTGCAGCGCATCCGTGTGGGCTTGCTCAGCTTCTGCGCGCGAGGTTTCGGCACGCTCAACTTCAGCCGCTGCGACGGCCGCCGCTGAGGAAGCCTCCTCAAGATCTGCTTCCAACCGCGTGCGCGTTCCTTCGTAGGCCTCGTCGCGCTCCGCCATGTCCGAAAGCCGGTCTGCAGCGGTCTCGATGGCCACATTGAGCCGCTGAATCTCTTGTTGCAGCGCCTCACCGCCACCGCCGAGTTTGTCCTGGATTTGTTTGACCAATTCTGCGATGGCGTCGTCGAGTTTGATGAGGTGCTTGGCGGCTTCGGCGACGTCGGCCTCCAATGCGCTGGCTTCCTCGATGTTGCGGTCGACTTCACGTCGTTGATGCTCGATGGCACCTTCTTGGCCCGCAAGACGCGCGCGCCAAAGACGGGCCCGAGCGACCAACAAATCGTCTCGAATCTTGAGCGCTTTTTCGGCGTCCTTCTTTTCCTCAGTCAGCTCGGCGAGATGACGCTGTTGTTCTTGTTCGATCATCGCGATGCGCTCGAGGTATTCCTCGACGTGCTTGCGTTGTCGGTCTGCTTTCCGAATTTCTTCGTCATAGGATGTCACCCCAGCCACATCATCGAGGACTTTGCGACGTTCACCGGAACTCATCTTTGAGAGGCTCGTCACGTCGCCTTGCAACACGATGTTGTATCCGTCTGGTCGCGCATTTGCGGCCCCAAGCAGCCGATGGAAGGCCTTGAGCGACGATTCCTCACCGTTCAATTCGTATTGGGTCACGACATTGCCCGCAGGGGTGAGGCGTACGCGTTTCGCCATGGTGATCTCGTCAAGATCCAACGGAAGGCGGCGACGACCGTCCTCCATGGCAGGGTTGGCGAAGACCAGGGTCACGGCGCAGGCTTTGGCCGGCCGACTGCTCTTGCCTCCGTTGAAGATCAGATCCTTTGAGTTCTGGGCCCTGAGGGTCTTGGCTGATTTTGGGCCAAGGACAAACTGAATCGCATCGCCGCTGTTGGATTTCCCAGAACCGTTTGGCCCAGTGATGGCAGTGAACCCTCGACCGAAGGGGATTCGAACCTCCCCCTTGAACGACTTGAAATCGACCATCACGAGTTCCTTGAGGTACATCCCATCCCTCCGGTCCAAATTGGACCTCAGGCGCGTCATCACGAACGAGGGGCCTTAAACACTCCGAGAACGATGGACCGCGGGGCCATCGTTCACTGAGGGGAAGCCTTTCGCCGGTCACAAGGTGCCAAGCGCGTCACAACGCTCGCACCCGCCGCCTTTGCAATAGGGGCATGTGGCCCTGACCAAAGGACTTGAGCGGGTGCGCAGGGGCCGAGTTGGACCACGAGCAAGTCGGGAATGACTGGCTGCGTTCTCCGCACGATGGGTCTGCATGAAGGCCAGTCGATTCTCGTCGACTTTCTTCCGACGCCCTTGTTGGACTTCCATGAATTCTGATTCTCTATATTTCGGGCCACGCATCAGCATCATGCCGATAAACGCGATGATGATTTGGAACAACCATCCCTGCTGAATAAACGGGACCAATTCGACCAACCCATCCGATGAAGCGCTTCCTGGGAGGAGGGCCAAACGGTCGAGCACGGCCATCGCGAACAACATCGCACCCGTGATGAACATCACACGTCGAACGCGTTTGGCGAGTTTGGGTGAACGAGGCATGCGCGCAAGGCCGGCAAGAAGGAGGATCCCACCTTCGGCGACCAGCATCAGATCAGCGCCGGTCCAAGCACCAAGTTCTCCGAAACAGTGACTTTGTCCGAAGGTCTCCAGGTGCGTGCCGATTTGGTTGACCCGGCATCCCGGATCCGACATGCGGATGATGTCCAACTTCGCATCAGGCGCGCCGTCGACCAGAATGGGCGCAATGCTTCCGCGCTCCACGTTCACCCAAGCTCCGGCAGCAAAGCCGATGCCAAGCAGCGTCCCGATAAGGCGACGCAACTTCCCCATGGTGGGAGGTCACGCTCCGCATCAATAGGCCTGTCGGCCCCGCCGATGCGGTCAAAGGGGAAGGCTGAGAGGTCAACCTGTGCAGGACGACCCTCCGGTTGCGGTGGTTGGCAGTGGCATTGCCGGCCTTTTCTGTGCCCTTCGGCTGGCGGAGGGTGGATTGAACGTCCAGGTCTACACAAAACGCAGGACTCAAGACTCGTCGACGAATTGGGCCCAAGGCGGCATTGCCGCCATTCTGGACAAAACCGCGACGGAAGCGATCGAAGCCCACGTGCAGGACACCCTTTCGGCGGGTGCTGGCGCATGCGATGAGACCGTGGTCAGGGCCGTGGTCGGTGAGGCAGGAGACCGCATCCGCGACCTGCTTCAACTCGGGGTGAACTTCCAACGCGACGAGGAAGGCGAACTCCATCTTGTTCGTGAGGGGGGGCACAGCTCTCGCCGGATTTTGCATGCAAAAGACGCGACAGGAAGGGAAATCGAGCGGTCGTTGATCGACGCCATCAGCGCCAATGATGCCATCACGGTCCACAGCGACACCATCGTCATCGACCTGATTCGAAGGAACCACGCCGACCCTTCGAGCGGCGTGGTCGGGCTATGGGTTCAACCCGAAGATGACGTGGAGGTGCACACCGTTCCTGCTTCAGCGGTGGTGTTGGCCACCGGAGGCGCTGGGCAACTTTGGGCGCCTACGACGAACCCTCCTGTCTCCACCGGGGACGGTTTGGCCATGGCAGCACGCTTTGGGGCTCGCATCAAGGACATGGCCTTCGTACAGTTCCATCCGACCACAATCGAACACCCGAGGCGGACCTTCCTCATCACCGAAGCGCTGCGCGGGGAAGGCGCCGTCCTGCTTGACGACAGCGGATTGGCCGCGTGGCGTGCATCTGGGAACGTGGACCCTGCACCTTACTCCTTCACGTTAGACGCCTCACCGAAAGGGTCCATGGGCCCCCGGGATTTGGTCGC
>DUHU01000098.1 GCA_013330765.1 Candidatus Poseidoniaceae archaeon
CTCGCAGCCACACCACCATTTGGAAGATCGTGAAAGAGCTCGAAGCACGTGGCCTGGTCGCCACTCGCGTGGCTCCCGTTGGCTCCGGGCGAGGACGAACCACTCACGTGACGATGCCCACCATTTTGCCTGCAGACCTCATCCCAAGGATCGAAGATGCGGTGCCAAGGCGGCGGCGCTGAGCCCCGTTTTGACTCCGGTGAGCATAAATAGAGGCCGCATGTCGGCGGACTGCACCTTGGTGAGGCTCATGGCTGATGGAGAATTCATTGCCGTCGTCAACGACACGAACCCGGCCAGCAACGGCCGTTCGTACAACGTGACGATTTCCGGCAACAACCACGCACAATTCCTTGGAAAGCGCATCGGCGACGTCGTCGATGGCATTTTTGTCGGCGAGGGGGAAACCTCCCTGAACGGCTACAAGCTGGAAATCACCGGCGGCTCGGACAAGACCGGGACGCCCATGCGCCGCGACCTCGACGGCGGATCCCGCCAGTCGGTCCTGGTCACCGCCTCGACGGGATACAAGGGCCACAAGCTGGTCCAGAAGACCAAGAAGGGCGAGAAGCGCGTCTTCCGCTACGTTCCTGACGGACTCCGTCGCCGACGCAACTTCCGTGGTAACACCGTGACCCAAGACACGCGTCAAATCAACCTCAAGGTCGTCGAGGCCGGCAACAAGGCGCTCGAGGCCATCTTCGGTGGCGACGAGGAACCGGCCGCGGAGTGAACCCCGAGAGGGACGTCGAGGACGAAGGAACGGAGTGGGAGCGATGGCACGTCGACTCCCGCGCCAACCCGAAGTCAACATCGGTCTTGTCGGTCACGTGGACCACGGGAAGACCACCCTCACTCAGGCGCTGTCAGGCGTTTGGACGGACACGCATTCCGAGGAACGGAAGCGTGGAATCTCGATCAAGCTCGGCTATGCTGATACGGCGTTCTACAAGACGGACGCAGGCGCGCATTATCCCCTTGGACGTCGCCCTGACGGCGGAAAAGACGTGGAAGAGGAACTGCAGCGCGTGGTTTCCTTCGTCGACGCTCCCGGCCACGAGACGCTGATGGCCATCATGATCACCGGTGCATCCCTGATGGACGGTGCGTTGCTCATGGTGGCGGCCAACGAAGCGTGCCCTCAGCCCCAAACGCGTGAGCACCTCATGGCGCTGGAAATTGCGGGCATCAAGAACATCGTCGTCGTCCAGAACAAAATTGACCTGGTCAGCCGCGAGCGAGCGGTTGAATCCCACGCCGAGATCACGGCCTTCCTTGAAGGGACCATCGCAGCCGATGCTCCCATCATTCCCGTCTCAGCCCACCATGACGTCAACCTCGACGTGCTGATCTCGGCGATTGAAGCCTTCATTCCCACACCGGACCGTTCTGAAGACACGCGGAGCGTGATGCACGTGGCCCGTTCCTTCGACATCAACCGACCAGGGACTCGGCCTGGGAAGATGCGAGGTGGCGTGATCGGCGGCAGCATTGTGGAAGGAACGTTTTCCATTGGTGACGAGGTCCAAATCGCTCCAGGCCGCAGGACTGGCGAAGGCAACAAAGCCGTCTGGGAACCCATTGACGCCACAATCAGCAGCATTCAGGGCGGCGGATTGAACCTCGACACCGCTCACGCTGGAGGCCTCGTTGGCATCGCGACAAAACTCGACCCAGCCACCACCACGGCGGACAACCTCAGTGGGCAAGTCATTGCCCTCCGTGGCCATCTCCCGGACATCCGGGACACCGTCCGTGTTGACGTGGACCTCATGGCCACCATGGTGGCCGGCGACGGAGAAGCTCCAGAGCGAATCCACCGCCTGCGCAACAACGAGATGCTGATGGTCAACGTTGCCACCGCCACCTCGGTTGGCGTCGTCAAAAACGTCGAAAAGAACCAGGCCACGCTTCAACTCCGTTTGCCGATTTGCGCCGATGCGGGGCAGCGGGTCTCGATTTCACGCCGTACCGGCTCCCGCTGGCGCCTCATTGGACACGCCACGATCGTCTGAGGCGAGAACGTGGAACTGATCATCGACGCCTGCGGCTGGACCGCGGCGATTGATGCCAACGTCAACCTTGACCATGCCTTGCTTCCTTTGGTCGGCCGCCCGACATGGTTGGTTCCCGCAGGTGTCCGGTTTGAACTCCAAGCCCTCAACGCTCAGCGCAGAGGTTTGCTGCTCGACTTGCTGGATGAACGGGCCACGGTGGTCGATTGCCCAGAAGGGATTTCCCATCCTGACGACCACATCGTTTCGTTGGCCGTCAGCCTCCGAGCGGCCACGCTGACCGTGGATCGTGGACTCAAAACTCGACTCATCCAGGCAGGTTGCCCCATCATCGAGGTCGTTGACGGCCATCGGCTTCGACGAATCGACCCCTAAGGAAGCGTGAACAACACGTCATCGTCGTGTCCGTCCAGCAGGCGCAACCGAACTCCGGCATCGATCCATGCGTGGGCGTAATTGATGGCTCCAAAGGCCCGAACGAGATCTCCAGTGTTGAGGAAATGTGCTGCGTCAGACGCGTAATCGTCGGCCATTCGTAGCAATCGCTCCACATTCGACCAAGCTTCTGTCCCTTCTTCGGGAATGGGCGTGGCTTTGGCCCGCGCCCGTGCGGTCAAGTCCAAGTAGCGTTGAACCCGCTCTGGGGTCACCTCCGTCGGGTGGTCGCCTTCAGTCATCCTGCAGACCTCCATGCCGCCGCACGCGCTGGACGTCCTCGTCTCGCCCAAGGGCTTCGTAATGAGTCGCCGCAGTGGTCCAATCTCCGCGCTCCTCTGCCTCCACAGCAGCATCAAACCGCCGCCGTCGTTGAGCCCAATCAGCGGCACGTTGACCGTCGGCAACCAGGGCACGTCGAGCCTCGCGTTCGATGCGCTCTCGCTCGCCACCGTACCAGCATCGAACGAGGCCTTCACGGGTCGCACCAAACAAGGTCTCGTTTCCGTCACCGTCGATCATCAAGACGGGGTCGTTCAGCATGGTGCCCTGATGGACGGCTTCCCCACCGGGTGCGCCGATGATTCGGCCGTCAAGCTCGAGCATCACCCAGCCCGTGGCCATGCGTGCCGCAGAGGTGGGTTCGAGCACTTCGCTTTCCAAACGGTCGATGCGGTCCCATCCGGCCGTTCCAGGAACGCCCCGATGAAGAAGCCCGTCTGCACCACGGAGGAGCATGCCGTCCTTTTCCAGCGAGGATGCCCATGTCCAGCGCTCCTGTCCATAGGTCGCCAATACTTCGCCGCTCTCCGCGTGCACAAGTCTGAGGCAGCCGTCTTGGTCGTGGACCACGACTTGGTCGCGGTCCAGCCAGCCGATCAACGCCCGAACGGGCGACCGTGCTGCACGCGAGCGACCGCGACCCTCAGCCGTGAAAAGGTGCAAATCGCCCTCTCGACCTGCTGCCAACCAACCGCCTCCTGGTCGGGCGAGAAGGGAGGAAAAACCGCGGCTCACTGAGCGCCCTTCGTTGAGTGGCTCCCCGTCCTCAAAACGGTGAACCGTGAACCCATGCGCAGCGAGAACACCGAGACGCGTGCCGTCCATGACCACGCGATGCGGAGTGAACAACAGGTCGTGCGTCCAGCGGTGTGCGCCATCATCGGACATCAGCGTTATTCGCCGTTCATGGCCGATGACGCTCCAACCACGTCCTGCCACCAAGCAGGCCACCGGAGCCGTGACTTGGCTCGACCAAGCAGGCGTCCAGCCCATCAGGCCTCACCTCCGAGCAGGTTCCATGCTTTGAGTTGGGCTCGCGCGCCAGATGAAAGCGTGAAGACACGAGAACGGCCACGCTGAGCCACGTCAAGGACACCATCGCGGTGCAAACCGTTGCAAATCTGCGACAACCGGGCACGTTTCACGCCCAAGCGCTTGAGGAGGCCGACGTCCGATGGAGAAACCTCCCGCTGGCTGGCTGCTTCCACCACCACGGCTTGCCCCGCGTTCAATTCCCTCAATGCTTGCGTCCGAAGCGGTCGGTGCTGCAGGGCCCCGAGGTGAGGAAGGCCCAATCGGGTCAAGGCTTCTGCCAAACCGTTGAGGGGCGTTGTGGAAGCAGAGGAAGCGGTCGAAATCGCCTGCTGGAGCACCTGCAGCACCTCCATCGACAATCCATGCGCCTCGGGTCGCAAGGGTTCGCCCTCCACATGTTGGCCGAGGTCATGCTCAACCGCCAACGGTGACGATTCTTCCTCGTTTGATTCGGTCAAATCGGTGAAATCCCAGCCTTGGTCTTCCTGATCCTGAACCTTCGCCTCAGGTGCTTTGTTGACGGGTGCCTTGGCCGCAGAGGCTGCCGCATTGGTGGCGGCGATGCTCCGTCGTGCAATGCGCCCAAAGGCCGAACCAAACTCCACTTGCGAAACCAAGGGTTCTGCTGGCGCGGACGGGGCTTCTTCGGGTTCTGAATTGGGCATGGACAATGAAGCCGGTTCCGACGCACCTGGATGGTTTTCTGACCTTCCGAAATCCTCCATCCACTTGGGGTCCGTCTCAACAACGTCATCCAAGGATGGACGAATCGGTGGTGGGGCGTCTTGCTCACGCGCTCCTTCAAGGTCGTCCATGTTCAACTCCAGGCCAGTGGCCCCGGGGCCCGCCTCCCATGTGTCCACGGGAGATTCGTTGGCGGCCCCATGCCCTCGTGAAACAGGGCGTGCGTCGCCGCGTTGATGCGCCATGTACTGTTTGCTCATCTCACGGAGGAGTTCTCGAGGATAACGTGGAAGGGCATGCAAGTGCTCCTCAATCCATGATTGACGGGGCCGCCAGCCTTGCTGGTTTTCCCTGCGAACGCGTACATCGATCATGGTGGCGATTTCCTCGTCATTGAAGGGCTGCAGGGTGAATTCCTCTTGGAAGCGCGCCTCAAGGGCAGGCCCCAGGCGTGCGGCATGCTCCGGCGTGGCAATCACCACGATCAGGGCATCAAGGCGCTCCAGGTAAGACATGGACTTGGACAAAATTTGCGGCAGGTCCGCTCCATCGAGAACGGGCAGGTCAAGGACGATCAATGCCTGTCCATGGTCGCGCCTCAGCGTTTGGATGAGCATGTCTGTTGCTTGACTTGGCCCTGACAGTGCTTCCCCGCCGATCAAACCATGGTGAATTTGACCCATCAAGTCCGCTGCAGGACTGCTCGAATCCACGTCCACGACGTGCACGGACCGTTGCAGGCTTCCTTTCAGCACGCGCATGAGCGAGGTCCGGCCGGATCCTGAAGGCCCGGTGAGGAGCAACAAACGCGCATCATTGCCCTCATGAAGGTGCCATTGGAGTTCCCGCAGCACTTGATCTCGCCCAACAAGGAGGTCCCTGTCGCTGGCCTCCAACGGCTTTCGCCCGAACGGGTTCCGATTCACCGAGGGGAATCCTTCCGAAGGCATCATGCTCGGCACCAACCTCAACCGAGTTTATCATGCTTCACTGGAGGGTGGGCTTTTGCAGGAGCGTTAACACACGTTAAGCAGGATGCGGAGTGGCTTTTTCGAGAACTTGCTAACGCATTTCATCGCTCCATTAACGCCCTGCTAACATGTTAATCGTGCGTTAACACACCCCGGTGGGTTCATGCTTTGCCGGGACTGCCACCCATCATGCCGGCACGGAGCAGCCGCCTCTCGGGCTTCTACCGACTCAGCGTACAGGAACGCCGCAAGGCCCTGCTCGAGGCCACCGACCTCAGCGAAGAGGCCGTGCACGCCTTGGCCTCTGCCGATGCGCTGAGCGAAGAGGCCGCTGACCACATGATCGAAAACGTCGTGGGACGGTTCGTCCTCCCCGTAGGCCTGGCCACCAATTTCATCGTCGATGGCGAGGAGTACCTCATTCCCTTTGTGTTAGAGGAGTCCAGCGTGGTTGCTGCTGCCTCAAACATGGCACGGCGTTGCCGAGGCACCGGAGGTTTCGTGAGCAACAACGACCCTCCAATCATGATCGCGCAAGTGCAGGTGCTCGACGTCGAGGACCTGGACGAGGCAGAAACCGCAGTGATGGGGGCAGAGGAGGAACTCATCCGTCTGTGCAACGATCGACCTTCGACCATGATTCGCCTTGGAGGGGGGCTCAAACGCCTGTCGTGCCATCGAATCCCTACCGACCTTGGGACCATGTTCGTCGTGCACCTCCATGTTGACGTGCGTGACGCCATGGGAGCCAATGCGGTCAACACCATGGCCGAACTCGTTGCCCCACGCATTGAATCCCTCACGGGTGGACGGGTGTTGCTTCGAATCCTGTCCAATTTGGCCACGGACCGAATGGCACGAATCGAAGCCCGCTTCAGTCCTGAAGCGATGTCTGACGACGGTGACCCTGAACAAGGCACTGAGGTCATCTCGGGCATCATCGAAGCCTACCATTTTGCTGCCTCAGACCCCTACCGGGCTGCAACGCACAACAAAGGCGTCATGAACGCCATCAGCGCGGTGGCCATCGCGTGCGGGCAGGATTGGAGGGCGATCGAAGCCGGTTGCCACGCGTGGGCAGCCGTGCGCACTGGCCGATATTCCTCGATGACCACATGGGAAGTCGATGACGATGGGTACCTCGTTGGACGCCTGGAGACACCCATGGCCGTCGGCACCGTCGGAGGGGCCAGCAGGGTGCACCCTACGGCTCGAGCATGCTTGGAGCTGCTTGGCATTGAATCAGCAGACCGTCTCGCGGCCGTGATGGCTGCTTCTGGCCTTGCACAGAACCTTGGAGCGCTCCGGGCCTTGTCCACCAGCGGCATTCAGGCGGGGCATATGCGCCTCCACGCTCGAAACATGGCCGTCAGTGCAGGCGCAGTGGGCCCGGAAATCGAAGAGGTCGCAGCAAGGCTTGCGTCGTGGGAGGGCCCGAGAACACAAACCACGGCCGAGGAAATCCTCAGCCTCCTGCGCCACGGTTCCTGATCACTCGTCTTCGGCGACGGGCAACACGGCCTGTACCGTGCCGTCCACGTGCTCTTCCTCCACAACGACGCTGCCCAAGACGTCGTCAAGGATTCCTGATTCTGCGACCTGCTCCCTGAACCATGCCCGTACTTTCGACCGCTCGGTGTGCGGGCAGCCAAAGACCTCGGAAAATCGACGGGTCGTGGACAAACGACGGGTGTTCCCGTCCCTGCGCCGCTGAATCATACCGGACTGTGCCAGCTCACGTACGTGATCGTAGGCCCGCTGACCCAACATGTCCACGAGACGGGATTGAGGCATGGGCTGGTGGTACGCGATGAGGGAAGCGGCTTTGAGCAAACGTGGAGGGAGGTCGGTCTTGGTTTCGCGTGGAAGATGTGCGGCCACCTTCGGCTTCACTTCCATGGCCCATCGACCTCCGACTTCTGCCAGATGAAGGGCTCCGCGGCGCCGCTTCAAGGCACCTTGGAGTTGTTTGAGGGCAGCATTGACCTCATCGGATTCGTACCCCAAAGTCTCCGAGAGATCTTTGACGGAAAGGGACCGACCGGCAGCAAACAACTGGGCCTCAAGCAGAAGTTCCAACGGTGTCTCGCTCATATCAGCACCTCACTCCACCAACCAAGATGACGTGGTTTCGTCTTCTTCTTCGGCCAAGACGGACGCTGAAGCCTCTTCCAGAGCCGCGGCTTCGCCTGCGCGTTGAATCAGACCTTTGGGCGCGCTCCCCCCGTCCTCTTCGGCTTCCAGGCGCTCAAGATGAGCACGCACCTCAGGGTACGTGTTCATGTTCGGCCACAGGTCAACCAAGAAAATCGGACCCGATGGGACCTTGTCCTGAACCACGTCAACCAAGCGGCGATGAACCAAGAACAGCCCCGCGATGAAAGCCGCCACGTTGGCTTCGGTCCGACCACCGAGGCTGGCTGCAGCCTCGGGGTCCAATTCCTCTAGCCGACGCACGACGTCCAGCAGGGGCACTTTGGCCGTTCCGTTGGCTTCACAGACTTGCCGGAGGGCATCCCAACATCGCTGGATGTCCCCTTCCAAG
>DUHU01000079.1 GCA_013330765.1 Candidatus Poseidoniaceae archaeon
GGATACCGCGGTTACCGAAGGTCGGGGTTTGCAGTTCTCGGAAGTTGTCTGAACCGAGGTATTCGACCAAGGAGCCGTGCGGGATGATGACGACGTTGCGCTCGCGCATCCACTCAGCATGGTCCATCAACTCGTGGTAATGATCGAGCATGAGCCACTCGTCGGGTTCAGCGCCCGGGAAAGCGGAGTAAAATCGACGGCGCTCTTCGCCAACGGCGATGCCAAGGGTCCGGAAGCCTTCCATGCGTGCGCCGTGAAGGATTTGCAGTGAGGAGTGGGAGGCCACCACGCCAATGGTGATGGAAGCCGGGTCGTAGTCCGTCAGCCAGCCCGCGAGTGTAGTCCCATCCACGCCCATATCGACCGGTTCCGTATGCGCTCTATATCCATTGCCGTCTTGGTCAGGATGCTGCGCTCGACTTCACCGCCGGTGGCTTTTCAGGCCGTCGTGGCCGACGCGGATGCATGGACCCTGCCGGACCAAGGATCACCTATGCGGGATACTTGCGTCTGAACGAATTGTTGGGGCTTCAAGCGGGGCCTGAAGGCCACCTCCCAGCGCCCTGCGCCGACGAGCAGCATTTCATTGTCGTGCACCAGACCTACGAGCTTTGGTTCAAGCAAGTCCTGACCGAACTCGATGCAAGCGTCGCTCTCCTGAGCCAACCGTCGGTCCCCGAAGGTGACGTGCCACGCGTGGTGCGCCATCTCGAGCGCGTGGCGGAAATTTTCCGCTTGCTGTCGGCCCAATGGAAGGTCATGGAGACCTTGGCGCCACAGGAATTTCTTGCCTTCCGCGATCGTCTCGGGACCTCCTCAGGTTTCGAATCATGGCAGATGCGAGCGCTTGAGTTGACCCTCGGCCTGAGCGACGAGCAGCGTGTTGAGGGCGCAGACCCCATCGGCCATCTCCGTCGCCTTCACGCCGTGGGTGACATGTCCGATGCGGCCTTGGCTGACCTCGAAGCACGCGTCGACGGGACCTCACTGCACGACGTCCTGCTGGCTTGGCTTGGTCGCACTCCGATCGACGGCTCGCTGGCCGAGTCGGACGGTGACGATGAGGTCGTCAACGCCTTTGTCCATGGACACCTTGCAGCGATGCGAACCCATGCGGACGAGGTGATTGCTCGCATGGTCGCGGTCGGCCAGGGAGAACCCGAGGCCTTGGAACGTCGGATGGCGGCTGGTGTTGACGGGGCCACGGACTTCCTGCGTCCTGATGGGGCTGTTGACCGTGCTCGTGCTGGCTTGCTGTACATCGAGTCGCACCGGCATTTGCCGCTCTTGGCTTGGCCACGCCGCCTCATCGACACCGTCGTTGAGGTGGAGCAATCGATGCTCGCGTTCCGGCATGCGCATGCGCGCATGGTGGAACGGATGATCGGTCGTCGTATGGGTACCGGCGGTTCTGCTGGCGTGGATTACCTCGATGCCACCACGCGGTATCGGATTTTCACCGAGTTGTGGGCCGTCCGGACCATGCTCGTCAAGGAGGCCATGCTGCCTCAGCCGGCCGATGCGGCCTTCTACGGCTTCGCAGGCTCGGATTGACTCACGCGTCGTGCGGGTCGATGTCGATGGGGATGAGCTCGTGCTCGTATTCGTAGAGCGCGATCTTGAGGGGGTCCAACACGAAGCGAACGTCGGCTTCTTCGTTGCCGTGGAGCGAGATGAGTTCCTCGCGGAAGGCCTTGCGAAGGTCGTCTTCCTTGGCGAAAAGAGGGGCTCCCATTCCAATTTGGAGGGCGCGTGCCCCGATGATGCGTGCTCGCTCAAAGCGGGTGTGGAGTCGGGCGGGCTTGACCATGGGGTGCACCTGCGAGCGAACTCGCAAGCCGCCGACCAACAGGGCCCTCTTGAAGACTTCGTCCACAGTCCCTGCCAATCATGGCTCAGGATTCCTCGTCGAGGTGCGCGGGTTGATCGTCGTTCATTGAGCGCCACAGCATCACGGTTGCAGGGGCACACAGCAACGCCAGGGCGGCCGTCAAAAGCGTGATTTCAGCAGATGAAAGCGGTGCGGGGGTGGTGGAAACATCGTTGCTTTCGGGAGCCGGGAGGGCCGCCACCAGCGCTTGTGGTGGCTCGATGTCGAACAGAGCGACCGTCCAGGTGCCGTTCGCGGACCCCGGCAGGCTTGAGCTGACGTTGACGTCAAGGCCATGTGGACCTGCTGGGGCGAACACAGGGCTGGACCACTCCGTGCGGTTTTCATTCAGCAGGACGGCGTCGGACGCCGTGGCGTTGAGGGCTTCCTCCAAACGCAGCGTCATGGTTTCACCTGAGAGCACAGCGTGGCCGTCGATGACGATGGCAGGCAGGCTGAGCAGCCCGTAGTGTCCATCAAACCGGTGAAAAGACAGGTTTGAGTATCCTGGATCTTGAGGTGAAGGAGCGTGGCGGACGACAAGCACGTCCTCACGGTCAAGTCCGTCGAGCATGGCTTCCACTGGGCGGCAAGGCTCGCACCAATCGGCACCAAAATACTCGACCACACGCAACGTGGAATCGGTATCGCAGGGGGCTTCCTCGCAAAGTCCTCCTTGGGTTCCCTCGGCCACTGCTGTGGGGGCAGAACTGAGCATCAGGGCCAGTGACACCATCAGGAGCAGGGCTCGGTGCACGTCGTGGCCAAGTGGACTATGTTAATAGAGGGCGTCTACAGCGTGAGAACGATGTCTTCGGGGTGGCGTCGTCCCTCCCTTCTGCCGCTCGGGTTGGTGGCGGTGGCGGCCGTCATCATTCTCGCGGGAGGGACCATTCGGATCCTCGATGCAGGCGAATCCTGTCCAGATTGGCCGAAATGTTTCGGCACCTGGACCTTTGACGTGAGCGAAGAAGAGCAGTTGCAATGGTGGGAGGACAACCCCGAGGCCACCGAGGACACACGCGGCGCCGGTCACACGTACAACGAACTGGAAATTTTCAGTGAATGGGTCCATCGTTTGCTGGTGGGGCTCGTGGCGTTCCCCATCCTTCTCAACGCACTTTGGATGCACCGGCTTCGGGCCACCTACGGCGCTCGCGTTCGCAACGTGGCGGTGCTGGCTGGGGCATTGCTCGTCATGCAAGCGGGCGTTGGCGCACTGACGGTCGTCTACG
>DUHU01000179.1:0-630 GCA_013330765.1 Candidatus Poseidoniaceae archaeon
GAATCCGTTGACGGCATGGACGATGAGCCGTTCTACTGCGACAACGGTGGTGTCATTGGGTCCTACGACTCCTGGAGGATCGGGGACGGCGAGGACGATTGTGGCGATTGGTCCGACGAGACGCCCAACGACACCTACTTTGTGTGCAATGATTGGGGTCAGGGTCACGAAGGCATCCCGCGGGATCAAGTGAACGACGGGAACGAAGACTGCTCCGACTCCTCGGATGAGGGCGTCCTATGGATGAATTACGTCAGCGTTGGTGTCATGGCCATGTACGCGTGTGCGGACGGCGTAGGCGAAGTCTCGGAATGGAGCCTTGAGAACGGTTGGGACGATTGTGACGACGGTTCTGACGAACTTCTCGACGCTGAAGGTGCGCTCGAACGCGTGACCATCGCTTCGGTAAACGCTGGTGGATTCAGTGAGCAAGACGTCAACGACGACGGCACGGACGACCACTGCTACGTGGCCGAAGTGACCGTGACCGGTGACGATGCTTCCTCCTCCACCTACCTGCTGAAGGGCACGGGTTGGGGCTTTGAATCGGCTGATCTTGGAGACGCCGATGACCTCTCTTACCGTGCATACACCGTCGAGGGCACCATCCACCAGTATGGGGTGCCGGTT
>DUHU01000179.1:930-5857 GCA_013330765.1 Candidatus Poseidoniaceae archaeon
ATCCACCAGTATGGGGTGCCGGTTCCCGGCTGCTACAGTGCCTCGGTGGCTGAAATTCAGTCGATGCCTTTGGAGGACTCCAGCCCATCGACTGACGGTGAGGGCGCCGTGAAGCGGATCTTCCAACACGGGAGCATGTGGAACGACGAGGAGTGGCTTCAGATCAATGTCTACTTTGATGCGGCAAACAACGATGAGAACGACTACACCGTCGAATTCGAGTTGCTGGACGAAATGGGGAACATTGAGGCAGCAAGCCAGATGTCCGTCACGCCAACGAGTGACGATTCCGTCTGGAACGCCGGGGACTCAATTTACCTTGGTGACGGCCTCGATGCTGGAGAGTACTGTGGGACTTTCGAACTCGTTGATGCACAAGGCGTGACCGTCGATACGTACGACGACGTCGATGAAATGTGCATGACCGTCGAAGAACTGCCAGAGTTCCTCCAAACGCTGGAAACCATCGGTGAAGCCTTTGGCGAATCCAACTTCCAATCCACCTTGGAAGCCTTTGGTGAGAACCTCGAGGACCGCTTGGGCAGCATCACCGAAGACATCGCCTACACCGATGCCAACTTCGCGATGCTCTGGAGCCCAACGCACCACACCGTGGTCGGCGTCGCCCTCGGAGTGTCGGACAACATGGACACCTGGTACACCCTCGTCGGGCCTGAAGTCGTCGAGATGTACGACGATGAGATCAACTACTCGCCCTCCACGCCATCGGCGACCATCGGCCTGGTCTACTACATGGGTAGCGCTGCTGAAGACGCTGCAGAGGTCGTCGAAGACGCTCAATCGGTGGACGACATCGCGGACACCTCAGCGCACGCTGAAGGTATGGGCGATCTCGCTCAGGTGCTCGAAGATGCGGGCGTTGATCCCGCGGACGTCGGCATCGATGAAGACGACACGCAGACCGACGGCAGCACGGACGACGACGAGCCACCGGCCACCGCAGAGGAACTGATCGAAGACGGCGGCTTTGGCCTGCCTTCAGTCTCGGGCTTGGCCACCGTTGCGGTGCTGGCCCTGGCCGGCATCGTTGCCGCTCAGCGCAACCGAGATGAGGAATGAGCAGGACCTCGCCCCTCATGCGTGAGGGTGCGTTGAGCCGTCTGGGCTCCCTGCGCCGCCACCCTGCGGTGGCGTTCGCACGGGCCAGCCTCGTGGTGCTGATCGCGCTGAACGCGGCAGTCTCGGTCTGGCTCATCGCGGAATTCGAGGGCCAATACACCGAGGGCCCACCCTCGTCTGCGCGCTTCTACGTCTTGGCAGGGGTTGACGATCAGTACACCATGATCGACGTCAGCATCGAAAACAGCACGCGCTTGCTGGTGTACCAACTCATCCGGGACGACGTGGCCCCCGAAGAGGACGAGGGTGGAGACGATGCAGGTGACGATGCAGGTGGCGATGACGGGTCATCGGACACGCCTTCAACGACCAACGAAGAGCCGATCAACCGGTTGGACCGGGCCAGAACGTGGATTCAGGTCACCGTCGGTCTGCTGATTGTGCTGGAGGTGCTGGTCACCTTCGTCGGCATCAGCGGCTGGTTCCGGACCGCAGGCTTCCTTGCGGTCCTCGTGGCCTTCCTCGTGGTGCTTCCCCTCGCCTTCATCGGCGACAACCCCAACTTTGCCGACCCCGGCTCCACGCCAAATTCTGCACCCGAGGAGGCCGGGCAGGCCGAAGACGACGATCAGGGCGCCTTTGTTCACGAGGAAACGGACTTCGGAATCGGGCTGCGGTACGGCGGCTTCGAGGTGTCCATGATGTATGCAGGCTACGACCTTGGCTTGGTCGAGGAGGACAACCGCTCAAGCGTGCGTGAAACGCCGCCTGAGCCCGGCACGAAAGACGCGGCTTCGTACGTCAAGTTCGATTCCACGCTGTCCCTTCGGTTCGGACCTTCTGTGGTGCTCCTCTTGGTGCTCCCCGTCCTCTGGTTGCTCGCGCCCTCTGGACGCAAACGCGATGCGGCCCTTGACGAGTCCGAATGATGCTCTGGAAACGCGAGCCTGCGCTCACGGTACCGGTGGCGTGACCCATCACTGAAATACCTCCTTCCTGAAAGGAATTCATGCGCTTCACCCTGGTCATCTTGCTCTTGCTTGCTGCGATGAGCCCAATGCTTGGAAACAGCCTCGTCTTGGATGAGCCCGTTGCTCCGTCCTTCACCACCTCGAACGGCGTTGAGGTCATCGATGAAATCGAACCCAACAACGCCAACACCACCGGGCAGGAGGTCTATCCGGGTGACGTTGTGCGTGGTAGCGTCGACATGTGGAACGACGCGCACGACTGGTACAACGTGTGGCTCGAACCCGGTCAAACGCTTCTCCTGACCCTCTCCCACGCTTCCGGTGACGGTGTGTCGATGTCGGTGTGGGACGAAGAAAACACCAACCACGGAACAAGCAACCCAAGCAAGACCCGTGATACCCTCTTCCTCGATGAATCGGCCTCTGAAGTCGGTGGCCAGTACAGCGTGTCCATCAACGCCACGATGACCGAAGCCGGGGGCGGCGCCTACGTGCTTGAGATCGATGCAGGGTACACCGTCGATTGGTACGCTCCCGAAGCAGGTTGGTTCGTGTCCAGCGAGCAATACGACGCCAAAGGGAACCTGATGTACACCTCGTCGCTGTCCTCCTACCAATTCGCCGAGTCCGCATCCACCACCGTTCAATCGGCTCCAGTGTGGACCACGGGAGACTTCTGGAACACCTCGGTGTCGATGCCGTCCGTCATCGGCACCTACGACGAATACCACCAGATGACCGTGACCGGCAGCGACACCGTGGACGGCATCGACTGCTACCGCGTCAGCCTTGAAGGAAAATCCACGTTGACCATTTCGATTTTCGGCATGGAGACCAAGCACACCGACGAAGAAAGCGGCGTGGCGTGTTTCGCCAAGAGTTCCCTCGCCTTGGTTCACGAGAACGTCACCATGACGTCCTCGACTGAAACCTCGGGCGGTATTGGTGGCATGTCCAGCGACGAAACGGCGGGACGTTCGTGCACCGATGATTTCGGGGATCCTGATGCGGACTGCGACGGCGTGACGGACGACTGGGACGACTGTCCCGGAACCGCAGCCGGGGCCGACGTGGACGCATGGGGCTGTTCTGACGCGCAGAACAGCGGCGGCGGAGGTGGCGGCGGTGACGCAGACACCGACGGCGACGGCGTGCCCGATTCCAGCGACGCTTGTCCCAACGAAGCGGCCGATCCCCAGAACGACGCCGACGCCGACGGCTGCCCCGACAACAGCGGTGGCGGCGGTGACGGCAGCGGCGGTGGAACCGCCGATGCGGACAACGACGGCGTGTCCGACGCCGAGGATTCCTGCCCCGACACCACGGCGGGCGCAACCGTGGACGTCTTCGGCTGCAGCGACGCGCAGAACGGAGGTTCTGGCGGCGGCGGGAACGGTGGTTCTGGTGGAGGCGATGGCGGCTCCGGCGGTGGCATGGGCGGCGGCGGCTCGGTCGAAGACGGTTGCATCCCCTCTGGGTTCGACATGAGCCAGAAGACGGTGATTCGCTCCGATCTTGTGTACGCCGACGGCGGCTTGGACGCGTTCAAGTTCCCGTTGTCCGAAGGCACGGTCTGGAGCGAGGCCACGGTCGGTTCCGGGACGATGTCCCTCTCCGTGGAAATGGGCGGTTGCACAATGATGTCCATTGATTTGGAAGGCTCTGACGCCCTGCCCTTGAACCACCGTCATCTGGGTACGCAGGACTTCACCGTGAATTCGACCACGCTGACCGCCAACGGCATCCAAACCTTCGCCGGACGTGAAGGCAACAACGACTGGGCCACGCCCGATTTCACCCTCCTCCCAAGCGTCGTCGATGATGTCGCACGCATGGGCCTGCCCTTTGCAGCGTGGATCACGACCGTCGGATTCAACGAATTCGACGCCAGCGTCAACCTTAGCGCGACGGTCAATGCGGACAACGCACCTGTGACCTTCAGCACCCCGACCCTCGGACTCGATGAGCTCGGGGCGGTCGTGGTGGACACCATGAACATGAGCAGCGGCGAGTACACCTTGACCGTCACCGGCACCCATGACGGCCGAGAACGCTCCGTGACGGTGCCGTTCACCGTCGACAACGATCCTGATTTTGCCATCGCGACCATGGACCCGTGGATCATGGTGCCTGGTGGCGTTCCGTGGGTGGTTCCCACGCCCATCTTTGTCGAGCCCGTCAACGGATTCGGCGCAGACGTGAGCCTCTCCGTGGTGGTTCCAGAAGGCCTCGGCATCACCGGTGAACTCGACTTTGCCCGTGGCTCTGCGCCCTTCATGGCCGTGCTGACGCTGAACCTTCCAGACAACCTCACGGTCGGCGATTACACCGTGGTCGTTTCCGGGACGTCCGGTGACACCGTTCGTTCCGATGAGATCACCTTCACCGTCACGGAGATTCCCGAATTCTCTGTGGAGCTTGACAACCGCGAACAAGAGCTGATCGACGGCGACCTGTCGATCGGCGGTGCCATCGACGCCCACAACGGCTTGGACCTCGCCCTTGGAGGCGTGGTGGACATCATCATCGAACCCTACAACGAACTCCTGCTCGAGAGCGCGGTCATCACGTGGGGCGCCATCGACGCGAACGGTGACCTGACCTTCGACGTCGTCTTCACCGTGGACGAGACCATTCCCCGCCACAACTACACGGTCCAACTCAACGTGGTGAGCCTCGACGGCGGCATCGCGCATTCAGCCTCCGTGGTCTTCGTGACCGAATCCTCAACCCTTGACGGCACAGCAGAGGCTGCGGACGAGGACTCGGTCGTGTCTGGGGACACCGAGGAACACGACGGTGAAGACACGGCAGCCGAAGACGTCGGCAGCGGTGCTGGCGACGGAAACGGCGACGGAAACGGCGACGGCGACGGC
>DUHU01000164.1:0-2183 GCA_013330765.1 Candidatus Poseidoniaceae archaeon
GTCCTGTTGGCGTCTTCCTGCGAGATGAAGTCGCTGCCGTCACAGCTGCTGGCCAAGCTTTCAGCACAAGCAAGGATCGCTCCGTCCTTCCAGAGTCGCCACCGCTCGTCGGTGCTGCTGGTGCCGTCGTCGTTGAGCTTGTAGCCCGTGGTCATCACGGTGTCGCGGTTGGTTTGCACCACGTGGAACGAGGCGTCCAAGACGTCAACAGGAAGGCTGAGTTCCTTCTCTTGTCCGTCAACGGTCTGGGTCACGTCCGTGAATTCCGTACCGTCATTGATGTCCATGAAAGCGTCGTACTGAGCGTCGGAGAGGTGAGCACGAAGCACGGCGTCAAAGGAGGGGGTAAAGGTGGAATCGGAGCCGCGGTCCGCCGCGTACATCCGGTCGCCTTCCGCGAGTTGCCAGAACCACATTGCAGCAAGGTCTGCTTCGCCTCGAGCGAGAAGCATGTTCCCGGTCGCGGGGATGCCGGACTGGAAGTTGTCCGAGACCGAGGGGTGGTCACCCGAGGTCAAGGCTTGGAAACCGTAGTCCCACCACGACACGAAGGCAGGCTTCTCGGAATACGATTCATCGGTGTCCTGAGCGGCAAGCCACGCGTACGCGTCGTTCCAACCCTGCTGGTTGAAGCTGCTGCCAAAGGATCCAAGGTAACGCATACCGCCGTCCTCGTAGTTGGTCGGGTTGAGCACGGAGAATCCTGCGAGTTGGTCCCAACGGAGGATGTCGGGGATGACGTTGTACAACGTCTCGTCGATGTCGTCCTCTGCAGGGGACGTGCCAGGGATACCGGCGTCAAGCCCGTAGGTCATGTGCTGACCGCCGAGCATGACCAGGACGAGCATGATGGCGCTGAATTGCGGCGTACGCCAGATGGCCTTCCGGGTGGCGGTGATTCGGTCTGCGGGCGTCCGCATGCCTTGACGGCGCATCTTGCGGGTCATGTCCTTCGTACCGGACCAGCCCCAGAGGCCGACGGCACCCCAAGCGCCAAGCACGGCCATGGCCGGGGTGGCGTTGAAGATGAAACGGGCTGCAGTCCACGACATGAAGATGGCCAGAAGAATCCACGTGGCCATGAAGATGTGCTCGTGGCGGCGTTGTCGGGTTCCGCGCCACAGCGCGATGATGCCCATGCTGAGGGCCAAGATGAACACGATCGGTCCGAAGGAAGCGAAGAGCAAACCACGGTCAGGTGCGTTGGCCTCAGCAACCGTGCCGAAAATCTTGGTCTTGGTGAAGTAACCCGCACCGGTGAACAGGACGTTGAAGGCGTTGGATTGCTCAAAGAATTGCAGGGCCCAAATCACCGCGACAAAGATCGCGGCGGCTGCCGTCAAGGAACCAAGCACGAGCAACCAAGGCTTGTCCCGGAACCCGGTCGTCACGTAGGCGATGGCCAAGGTGAACCCGAGCACGAACAGCAGCGGCTGAAGGCCGGTCCCGCTGAACACCAAGTCCATGCCGGGGTAGGCATAGAACGGCATCGAGAGAAGCAAGGTGGTCCCAAGCATGGTCAACATGAGCATGCTGAGCGTGGTGCTGTCCTTGTTGCGGAACATGTTGGTTGCAACGATGTAGACGTAGCCGACGAACAAAATCGAGGGAGCCACAACGAATCCCTTCCAACCGAGGGCCACGACACCGAAGGCGACGCCAGCGAGGGCCGCATTTGCGACCGCGTAGCGACGGTGCGTCGCCACGTCGCCGAAGGCGCGGAGCACGGTGTACGGTCGGGCGTCGGTGGAACGCGTAAGGCGTTCATCGCCACCCTTGGCCATGGCGCGAAGGAACCACATGAATCCGAGCGCCATGAAGAACATCACGAAAGCGTCGTGGTCAGCGTTGGCCCAGGTCGAGCGCGAGATGTGACCGGGCATCATGGCGATGAGCCAAGCAGCAACGACGGACGCGGGCTTGTTGATGTGGTCGCGGGCGATGGCGGCGACGGGGAACACGGTCAGCGCACCGAAGATGGCGGGGATGGAGACCATCGCCCACCACACGGCGTCCTCAGGGGTGGTGAGGAAGGGTTCGAGGATCATCGCCAACAGCGCGATGGACCACACGAACAAGGGCGGACGCGGGTTGATGCCACCAAGCGGATAGAACCGGTCAGCGTCAAACACAAGGTGGGCGTTCTGGACCAAGATGTAGTCCACAACGCGCTTCATGTACCA
>DUHU01000164.1:2500-5840 GCA_013330765.1 Candidatus Poseidoniaceae archaeon
CATGTACCAAGGGTCAGAACCTCCGGTGAGGTCCCAATCGCCGGTCCCATAGCCGTTCATGGCAGGGATCACGTACCACTGGGCCCGGACGATGAAGGCCATCAGGAAGGCCGAGGCGATCAGCACTTGCGACCAGTGGGCCGACCAGAACTTCCGGGCACCGCTGGGTGCGTCTTCGGAGCGGTTGGACCATCCACCCCACGATTTGTGGGTGGCGATGGAGTAAATCGCGAGACCGATGAAGAAGGTGATGCCGAACCAAATGACGGCACCCCAGGAGCCTTCGAAACTGTCGTTGGACCACATGCCCATTTCGTAGGCTGCGGAGACGAGGTACAGGACCCACATCGAGGCGAGCGTCATCGCACGGGTGAACCAGCGCTCTGCGACCATGCTGGCCACGGCGAGGGCGACAAGCCCGGTGAGCACTGCAGCCCACACGGAGAAGTGGCCGTGGTAACCTTCGACACCGGTCAAGGCAAGACGGTCGTGCAATTCGACGCGATGGAACTGCGCCATCGCCAGGGCGTGTGCAGCAAACCACGTCAGCAAACCGATTTGCAGCGGAAGGCTGCTGCGGTCCCAGGGTCCGTCAAAGTCGGACAGGTGCTCGAACCAACCCGAACCGGGCTCGCTCAACACGCCTCGTGCCAAGACAGCGACCAGCGCACCAAGCACGGTGAACATGATCCAGACGTTGAAGAAAACGAACCCGAGCGCTTCGCGGTATTCGTTCAGCGTTGGGGCCGTTTGGCCTTCGAAGGTGTAGGCAACAGTCACCAGGCCACTGGAGCCTGCGTTCGCTGCTGCAACCAAGCCGAAGAGCAAACCGATGCTGGAGAAGACCAAAATGGTCGCCCATTCGGTACGCTCCGACGTCATCAGCACGTGTGCGCCGATGAGGTTGAGGGCGAAGAGCAGCCCGACGAGCGCGCTGCCGCCGGCGGCTGGAATCGCCACCAAGCCGAGGGCCGCACCGGCAACGATCGTCCCGAGAGAGAGGGTGGACGTCGAAGCGGAAAGGACCTCGCGCTCGGCGAGGAGGCTTGGCACGCGGCCAAGCATCGCACCCGCGGCCACAATCAGCAGCGGGTACAGTTCGTTCTCGAATCCGAGGCCAAAGCCTCCGATTTGGTCGGTGAGCATCGCCAAAAGGACGGAAATCGGCGCAAGAAGCAGGCCGAGCAACGCCTTTGACGACACGGTCGTCTCGTTCGTGGTGTTCATGGGGTATCCCTCTCAGGTGCAACAGCATGGCTGAAGCATTCTCGCGACCTATGATGTCGTTATAACCGGTTCGGCCCGCAACGGCCCCGCAGTCACCCGAGCGAGTGTTCAATTCATCTCGGAGTGCTGAACACCGGCCTTTGCGCCGATGTCTCGACGGTGATGAGCGCCGTCCAAATCGATGGACGCAAGACGTGCATAGGCCAAATCAGCGGCGGCCTGAAGCGAGTCGCTCATGCCCGTGACGCTGAGGACCCGCCCGCCGGTGGACACCGGGGTTCCGTCGTGGTCTTCCTTCACGCCTGCGAGGTTGACCCACGCCCGATCTTGGCCGGTGACGGCCCTTGCATTGAGGTCAAGACCGGCGATTTCTCGCCCGGTCACGGCACTCGACGGGTAGCCTTCGCTGGCCAGCACCACGGTCAGCAGCGCACCGGTTTCAAGCGGTCGGTTCATCTCGGCCACCTCGTCCTTGGCGACGGCCGTGAACCACTCCAGCGCGTGGTCGCCAAGGAGGGGCATGGTGACTTGGCATTCCGGGTCACCAAATCGAACATTGAATTCGACCACGTAGGGATCGTCGTGTTCGTCGATCATCAGGCCGACGTAGAGCACGCCCCGATAGGGGACGTCTTGGGCAGAAAGGTGCGCATGCATGGGCGCGACGATGCGCGATTCGACTTTGGCTTGGACATCGGGCGTCACGATGGGCGCGGGGCAATACGCTCCCATGCCGCCCGTGTTGGGGCCCGCGTCGCCTTCACCGGCACGCTTGTGATCCTGACTTGCGGGGAGGCAACGGTAGCCAGAGGCATCCATCAGCACCAACATGCTGGCTTCTTCACCGGGAAGGAAGGCTTCGATGACGACCGAACCCGACGTCGCAATGGCGCTCAGCGCGAAGGCCTCGGCTTGCTCCCGGTCATCGCTGACCAGGACACCTTTTCCGCCTGCAAGGCCGTCTTGTTTGATGACCCATGGTGCATCAGAGAAGCGATCAAGGGCCTCGGACAGGGCACCCTCCCGACGAACAATGACGTGCTCTGCGGTCGGGACACCCGCTGCTTCCATGGCCTCTTTGGCGAATGACTTGGAACCCTCGAGCGCAGCATGCGCTGCAACCGGGCCAAAACAAAGGCGTTCACCAAGCGCGTCCGCAAGTCCGTCACACAACGGGGCTTCTGGACCCACCACCACAAGATGCACGTCGAGTTCATCTGCAAGCGCAATCAAGCCGGTGACATCGCCTGAACCCACAGGGTGGTTGGTCCCGAGCCGGGCCGTCCCGGGGTTTCCAGGCGCTGTATGCAACTGCACGCCTTCTTGCCGAGTAAGGGCCATGGCCAAAGCGTGTTCACGGCCGCCCGAGCCGACAAGGAGGACACGGCGTGCTTCCATGCATGCGGGTCGTGACCTGAGGACCATAAGGCCAACGTTGGACGCGGGCAGGTTCATGGGCCATACCGACATGAACCGCCATGGAAGGCGCCATGTGGGGAACATGCGAGGAAAACCTCGGCCTGGCCGGGATGACGCTCTTGGTCCTCTGGATTTTCCTTCCTGGTTTCCTTGTGAACACCTTCGCCATGATGTGGGGCAAGTGGCTGCCAAAGACAGGATACGGCCCATGGCCCATCGACGGAGGCCGTGTGGCTTGGGACGGCAACCGGTTGCTTGGTGACGGAAAGACGTGGAACGGACTCGTCGGGGGAAGCCTGACGTCGGGACTCCTCATGGTGGTCATGGCTTCGGCGGTTCAGGAAGGGCAAGCGTGTGGCGTCTTCATCGATCCCCTTCTCGATCATGACCCCTCGTTCTCCCGAGGCCTGTGGGCGCTCATCGTGGGCACGCTGCTGGGCTTCTTTTCGCTCCTTGGTGACATGACTGGCTCCTTCTTCAAGCGACGACGTGGGCTCAAACGCGAAGGAGACGTGTCATCCAAAGCCCCCTTGCTCGACACTTTGCCGTTCGCCATGATGGTCTTCCTTCTTGGATGGCTTTTGCTCCCGGGCATCCATGGCTCCGCGGACCTGATGGCACCCATCTTCGTCATGCTGGTCGCCACACCCGTCCTGCATCGCTCGTTCAACATGCTCGGCTACGCCATCGGATG
>DUHU01000084.1:0-9213 GCA_013330765.1 Candidatus Poseidoniaceae archaeon
CGGATGTGGCAGCGGAAATCGGCGTCTCGAGGGCCACCATCAGCGGCCACTTGGGTGCGGTGGAAAGCACCGCTCATCGTCGTCTTGCTGCCCGCCTTGGCCTCCGCAATGATGGGACGTATTGAAGGTCAAGGCGCGGTCCCCCGGCCATGGTGGCATGGCAAGATGAGCCTCGACCCGCTCCAAAACCGGCGCGAGAAGCCCACGTCGGTCGCTTTGAGGTCAAGGCCAGGGACGGTCGCGCCCGCGTAGGGGCCCTTTCCACCGCCCACGGTGTCGTCACCACGCCAACCTTGCTGCCGGTGATCAACCCGAACCTTCGCACCATTGAACCGCGTGAAATGTGGGACCGCTACGGCATCGAAATGCTGATCACGAACAGCTACATCATTTGGAAGCACGAACGCCTCCGCACCCATGCCCTCGAACACGGGGTGCATGATTTGCTGAATTACCCGGGGGCCATCATGACCGACTCAGGGACCTTCCAAGCCTACGTGTACGGGGACGTCGAAGTCGGCGTGGAAGAAATCGTCTCCTTCCAACGGGACATCGGGGTCGACGTCGCCACCATGCTGGACGTCTTCACCCGGCCCGACATGACGCGAGAAGAGGTGGAAGAAGCGGTCGCTGAGACCGTCAGGCGTGCCGATGCAAGCCTTGCCTCCGCCGGTTCAACCATGCTCAACGGCCCGATTCAAGGAGGGTTGCACCCCGACCTCCGCCGCCAAAGTGCGGAGGGCATGGGCGCCCACGGATTCAGCGTTCACCCCATCGGCGGCATCGTCCCGGTGATGGAGCAGCAGCGGTACACCGACCTGGCCAAAATCATGCTTGCATCGTTGCCTGCGCTGCCTCCGCAACGTCCTGTGCACATGTTTGGTTGCGGTCATCCCATGTTGTTCCCGATGCTGATCGCCCTTGGAGCAGACCTCTTCGATTCGGCCGCATACGCCTTGTTCGCCCGAGACGACCGGATGCTTACCCCCAACGGAACCGTGCATCTCGGCGAGTTGCGTGAGTGGCCGTTGTTGATGCCATGTGTGGCTCATGTGACCCCCGAGGCGGTGCGCAAACTGGACAAGGACGCTCGGATGGAGATGTTGTCGCGGTACAACCTCGAAGTGACGCTGGCCGAACTCGCCGCATGCCGCCAAGCGGTGCATGACGGGCGAATTTGGGAACGTGCTGAACGTCGAAGCCACGCTCACCCGGCGCTTCGCGAAGCCTTCCTGTGGCTCACCACGTCGCCGGCACGCGGGTCCGCGCCCATCCCGGCCACAGAGCATCTGCTCATGACCGATCGCACGGCGGCCAGCGACACCTCGCCGGCCCGCGGTCAATGGGAGGGTGCGTGGGACTGGGTGGTCGCATCTCAGACGACCCCAGGCCAAGGCGCCCTGCGTTGGGCCGGAGAGGACACCTTCGTCCGACCGTTCGTGGTCGCTTCACGGCGCCGCCTTCACAGGCATTGGCGGCCTGCTGCAACGCAAGGCCCCGTGCTGATCCTTCACGGGGCTCCGGGCCCATGGCGGGACCGGGTCGGCGCCCAGGTCGTGCGGGCACGGGCCTCAAATCCGTCGTTGGAGGTGCTCGTGTTGAGCCCCATTGGGTTGGTGCCGTGGTCCTTCGAAGACCTCCAACCCTTCGCCCATGTGGAAGGTCCCGAATGGCTCTGGAAGCGTCCTCTCGACCACGCATGGGTACGGCGAGAATTGACCCGTTTGCACCTTCACGACCGCCCGTTCGTCGGCGTCAATCTCCGGTCGGACAGCGTCGGCGAGGCCTTTGACGCGGCCTTGGCCGATGCGGGATTGAACCCGCGTGCGGCGGTGGACGATGCGGCTCTCCCCGAGGTGGGCATGGACCTTCGTCGCGTTCAAGCGGTGGACAAGAGCATGCTTGAACTGCACTTGGAACGCGACATGGCCACGTCCTTTGTTGGTCAAGCCACCTTTGTGATGAGCAGCACGGGCCGCATCAGGAACGTCAAGGACAGCGAGGGACGCCACATCCTCTCGCCTCGCCTCGGCGACGGCGGCCTTTCCCTGACCGACGAGGGAGCCAAGGTGCTGCATGGCCTCGGCCTTCCCTCTGGACACGCTCCTGCCACCTTGACGGTCGTCGAGGACGCCGTGCCCTTCGTGGGCGCGGGTCGGAACGTGATGCACGGCTTCATCCTCGAGGCATCGGAGCGGCTGCGCCCCGGCGGCACCTGTTTGGTGCTCGCACCGGACGGCGCGCTCATTGCACACGGTGTCGCCCAATGCACGCCAGCGGAAGCCACGGCCATGGAGAAGGGCATCGCAGTGCGTGTCCGCGGCGGACTGCTCCCCTCTTCCTGAGCCCGAAACGGGGTCGGATTGAAAGGCCTCCATCACCACCTTGCTGCATGGTCGAAGCCCGTGCACCCATTGTGCACACCAAGGCGCTGACCAAAGCCTACGGTGAACACATCGCCCTCGACGCCCTCGATTTGCGCATCGAAGCCGGTGCAACCGGTTTGTTGGGAGCCAACGGAGCAGGGAAATCCACCCTGCTGAAGACCTTGCTCGGCCTCATTCAGGTGACCTCCGGCGAAGGCAGCGTGCTCGGGCACGACATCCGTACCGAAGGCCCGAGCATTCGGCAGCGCATTGGGTACATGCCCGAATACGAAGCCCTCGATCCTCGCATGGACGGCATCCATCAGGTGCGCTATGCCGGGGAATTGCTCGGCATGAATCCGGTGGTCGCCATGCAGCGTGCTCATCAGTGCCTGGAATACGTCGGCTTGGGCGAACAACGCTACCGTCAGATCGACGGGTATTCCACCGGCATGAGGCAAGCCACAAAATTGGCGTGCGCCATCGTCCATGACCCGGAGATGATCATTGCCGACGAGCCCTCCAACGGGCTGGACGCTTCGGCGCGTGATTTTATGCTTCAGACCTTGGACACCACCGTGCGCAACGGTCAACGAAGCGTCCTCATGGCGTCCCACTTGATGGACGACGTGGAGCAAGTGTGCGAGCGCATCGTGCTGCTTCACAAAGGACGACTTGTGGCCGAGGGCCGCATTGAGGACCTCAAGGCCATCGACCGTGAATACGAAGTCCACGTGTGGGGTGCTGCGGAAGCCATGGAGCGGGGTTTGCTGGACCGCGGCCTTCGCGTCCGTCGCCAAGGCCGCGTGATGCGCGTGGCCGACGACCGCGACGACCTGCCCCGTGAGGTCCTCGAAGTCGCGGCAGCCACCGGCAGTCAAGTTCGGCGCCTGCACACCTACGAAGCCTCGCTTGAGGACCTCTTCATCGCCATCATGGAGCGGCTTGGCCACGATGTGAAGTCCAGCGAAGATCTGCTGGCGGGAGGCGGTTCGAGATGACCGATGCCCCCGAGGAAGACGTGCCCGTCGAGGAAGAGGTCCGGTTTGACGAAGCGTCGCCCGTGACCGGAGCATCACGGATCGAAGCCGCATACACGTCCGAAGACACAGGCCAGGCCAGCATCGCCAAATCAGGGGCCAGCGGGCAAGTCTTCACCCAGACCTATCTGCCATGGACGGGGACCCTGAACCCGCGTTGGGCGAGGAATTGGGCGGTCTACCGCCACCACATGTTGGGTCTGGTGCGCAGCGGGCATCGCCCGTGGCCTCTCCTCGTGCGCATTTACCTCGTGTTGGTCCTCCTCGGTTCGGTCGGAGACATCTTCCCCGTGCTGCTCGGTTCGCTGTTTGGTGACGGCCTCGGTGAAGTCTTCATGGTCAGCAGGGACAGCCTCTATGCCCACGTGCTGGGCTTCTTCCCCCGGAACGTGCTGTACTACCCTGTGGTCACCGCATTGATCGTGGGAACCATGATTTCCGAGGATCGACTCAACGGGACCTCAGCGCTCTACTTCAGCCGCCCAATCACCCGATTTGACTACGTGGCCATGAAGTACCTCGCCGCTGCCTCCATCCTCTTCATCCTCTGCGTGTTCACGTTGCTGGTGTACTACACCGTCGAAGTCCTGGCCATGGGCCGCGGCTGGGCCTGGATCGTGGACACGTTCCCCTTGCTGCTTGGCGCGGCCGCTGCAGGCATGTTGTTGGTCATCACCTACACGTCGCTGGGGTTGGCGATGTCCAGCGTGTCAACAAACGGCTTCTTTCCGGCCATCGGCCTGCTGGCCCTCGTTCTCGGTTCGAAATCCGTCGCCTTCATCGTGGCCCTGATCTTTGAGCAAGATGCCCTGTACCTGCTGTCGCCTTACGATGCCTTGGCCAACGTCGGGCAGGCCCTGGTCGGTACCGAATCGAACTACGACATTCCATGGACGTGGTCACTCGTTTCGGTCGTCGTCATGAACGTGCTTTCCCTCTACCTCTTGGCCAACCGCGTTGCCAGCATGGAGGTGACGCGAGAGTGATGCCCGACCTCGACCAAGCGGGTCCGGCCACCGAACCGGCCATGGAGCCGGTGCCGGAAAAGTTGCCTGCCGTGGTCTTCGACCGGGTCGGCAAAACCTACGGGCGAATTCACGCATTGAGCCAGATCAACCTCGCGATTTCAGGCGGCGTGACCGGCATTTTGGGTCTCAACGGCGCCGGAAAATCCACCATGTTCAACCTCCTGATGGGCAGGTGCAAGCCCACCACCGGCCAAGTTCGTCTGTTTGGGATCGACCCTTGGCAGGACCCCACGCCCTACGGAAGGGTGGGCTTCGTACCCGAATCGGAGAAACTTCACGATTGGATGACGGCGTTTGATTTCGTGACCACCTTCGCCCGCCTCCACGGGTTCACCCGGGACGAGGCCAAGGTGGAGGCGGAGCGCGTCCTTGAGTTCGTGAACCTCAAAGACGTCATGCACACCCCGATTGGACGGTACTCGAAAGGGATGCGTCAGCGCGTGAAAATCGCTCATGCACTGGTCAACGATCCGGACCTGATCGTCCTCGACGAGCCCCTGACTGGGTGCGACCCGTTGGCGCGCACGACGATCATGAACGTCGTTCGGGAACTCGGTCGAATGGGTCGAACCGTCTTGGTCAGCAGCCACATTCTTGGCGAAATCGAGCGGATCACCGAGCAAATCGTCCTCCTGCATCGTGGCCAAGTGCTCGCGCTTGGAAACGTCCACGGCATCCGGGAGCAGCTCGATCGCATCCCGCATCGCATCCTCATCCATTGTTCGGAAGGCAAACGGCTCGCAAAGGCGGTTATTGACATGGACCACGTCCATGGCGTGATGATTCCCTCCGAGGGCGTCGTGGACATCCTCACCCATGACCTCGGTGCGGTTCACCAAGGCCTTCCGGCCCTGCTCATCGAAGGCGGGTTCAAGGTGACGCGCATCGAAAACCCCGACGACGACCTCGAGTCCGTCATCGGGCACCTCGTCGGTGGAGGCGGTCGCTGATGTCCTCGTCCACCCGTGCATGGAGCAGTTTGGACCGCAAGGCCACCGCGGTGGCCGAGTTTACCTTGCGCCAATACCGTACACGCCTGTCCACATGGGTGGTGCTTTGTTCCTGCTTGGTGGCGTTGGGCACCGTGCTTCTGTTCTACATCGACGCGATGAACGACACCGTGGAATCGGTGGACAACGACGGTGACGGTCTCTTCGACGAGGACGGGCCAGACTTCCCTTCGTCCCTCGATGGGTCGTCCACCTCCTTCGGTTACGACGACGACGGTGATTGTCGGGACGCTGACCGTCCGGACGGCGCCAAGGACACCAACGGCAACGGGGTGATTTGCGACGGCCTTCTGTTGCAGGGTTGGTTTGGCGGTTCAGCCCTGTCCTGGGACAACGGGGTGGACGAAGACCCGAACGAGGAGTCCTTCGTGCAAGAGGCCACACACCGCGCCTTCCTCCTTGGGTACGGCAAACTTGGCATCGTCTTCCTTCTGGGCATTTTCCTGCCCCTGTTCTTGGCCACCGGGCTCATTCGTGGTGAGATGACGTCGGAAACCATGCACTTCCTTCTGGCCAAACCCATTGCCCGCGGCGAGGTCCTCCTCTACCGCATGCTCGGATACCTCGCCCTCGTGTGGCCCGCCAGCGCCGCCGTCGTGTTGATCTCTGCCCTGATCACAGGATTCGCAGCTCCCGGGGATGGCGTGTTCCGCTTCGAGGACCTCGGCATTTGGCTGGCCATCTTGCTGGCCACATGGCTGGCGCTGCTGGTCTACGGGATGCTCTTCATGACCCTGGGCGTGATGTGGAAGTACGGCATCGTGCTCGCCATTCCGTTTGCGGCGTGGGAATTCGGCATGGCCTTCCTGTCCATGGGACTCCCTTCGTCGCCGCTGCTTCGCGTGTCGGTGATTGGGTGGTGCCTGTCGATCATCGATGCCGCCACGGCCTTGTCGTGGTCGGACCAGGAGGCCTTCATTGCGTACACCACGGATTACACCGTTTGGTCGCACACCATGGTGGCCCCGGGTGATCCCTTGAGCTTCCTGACCTCCGAGGCCCCCTTCTCCATCTCCCCAACGGCCAACATTGCCGTGGCGGTGTTGGTGCTGCTCTTCCAAGCCGGCGTCATTTGGATCGTCGGTCAGTCGCTGTTCAAGGGGAAGGAGATCTCGTGAAGGCGCCCGAGCATTTCCTCGGTGACCTGAGCGGCCTCTGGCGCCTTGATCAGCGCCCTCCCATCCGAGGCTTGACCTGGGATTGGTGGTGGTGGTTGGTCATGCTCGAAGACGAGCAAGGACGGCCCACGGGGAAGCAATTGATGACGCTCTGGTCGACCAAAGATGCACCCCGGGTGGAGGTCAACGGTGCCACATGGCGACCTCAAGGCCGGCCCGGCGTGGACGAGCACGGTGCCATGGCCCTCGACGGCATGGTCTGCGCGTGGTGGTTCGACGGGGCGACCATGCATGATGCGGTGCTCGCCAAGCGATGCAGCATGGTGGTGTTGCCAGGAGACCACCCGTCATGGCCGAGTCCCGCAACGCAAGGACGAGGCGCGGGGGCCGTGGTGCCCCTGCTGGAAGAGGACTACAGCATGGGCATGGAAGGGGACGGCTCTGAGTTTTGGCTGACCCTTGACGCCATGCCCGAAGGTGCTCCATTCACGTCCCTCGATTTGCGGCTCCGTCCCGCCTCTGAACGACTTTCCACCGCACGCCAAGCCACCGCCACCTATGCAGCAGGCCTAGGATACGACATCCTCCGCTTGCACGGCACCACGGCCGAGGGGACCGTCGATGGCGCGCCTGTCCAAGGCACCGCGTATTTTCAGAAGGTCAAGGTTCAGGCACCCTCGGTCCCGTGGTATTGGGGCGTGCTGCATTTTTCCGACGGCTCGTACCTCGATTGGTTCCTACCCCACGCTTCGCCAACCTTGAGCGCCGTCGACGACCGGCCCTGGAAATCCCGCGACCTTGGACACGTGGCCCTGAGCGAAGGCGGCCTTCTTCACGACGAAACCCGCGGGTGCTCAGAACGCTTTGATCGTGTGGTGGTCGGGAAACGCGAGGAAGCGGGGTTGCCGGTGTTCTCGATTCGCATGTCGAACGGCCGCGTGTCCGTCGACCTCGAAGTCGCGGCCTTGGCCCGTGCCCATTGGACCTTTGATCAACCCACTCGGGCCGGAATACGGAGCCATCTGACCTACAACGAATACCCCCTGGAGGTGCGTCGTCTGCGCCTCGAAGACGAGCAAGGCGTCCGCACTGAAGCGGACTTCGATTGGATTCGAGGCAACGCAGAACATGCGTGGGGCTTGCTTCACTGACGGCGTCATGCAATAGCGCCCCAGCCGGAAATGTTCAGTCTCGTATCGTGGAAACGTTCATGTCGTTCTCGGCAAGAGAAGGAACAGGTGTCCCAATGACCGACGAAACGACCGACGCTCCGGCAGCAGCCGCAGAAGCGCCAACATCTGACGTTGAGCAAAAGACCTCCAATGCCAGCATGGAGAAGAAGTTCAGGACGATTCCCGGAGAGGAAATTCTACGACACACACGCCCTTCATTCATGGCCTTCTTCGGTTACTATGTCCTTGCCGCGGCCCTGATGGGTCTCCATTGGCTCTTTCACAACGACAACCTTGCGGGCCTTTTGACCTCAGAGGATTCGAGCGGCCTCGCCACGATGCTGTTCAACGTCTTGGCCAACGACGTGACCTTCATGGGCGCAATGTTGACCGTCACGTGGTTCAACCGGATGTTGAACGTCAACACTTCCAACCGCTGGTTGACCGCTTGGCTCTTGTTGGCCAGCATCGCGCCCTTGCTCGTGGTGATGGACAACTGGTTGACCGTCCTGCTTGGAGACAGTTACCCAAGCATCGGCTCCGGCGAAGGGCTGCTCCCTGAGTACAACCACCTGATTGCGGGCGCGTTCTTCGCCGGCATGCTGGTTTTGCTGACCGCCTACTACCAGCGCTCCTTCCATTACGCCGTGACCAGCGACGCGGTCATCTTCGACCACCGCTTCCTCTTGGTCCGTGGCCACCGTCGCATCCTCTTCGAGAAGATCTCTGAAGTGGGCGTCGAGCGTTCGATGCTGGGCACCATCCTTGGCTTCGCCACCATCTCGCTGCTGACCGATTCTGGCATCGGCTTGACGCAGGAAACCCGCGGTGTCGCCGCGGCCGCTCCCGCGCCTGAAATGGTTCAGGCCAACGATGATGACACCAACGCAGAGAAAGCCGGTAAGAGCATCATTCGGCGAATGTTTGGGCTTCTCACCTACCAGCGCACCGTCACGACCGCCAGCCCGGACCCCAAAATCTGCTTCTTCAACGTCCGCGGATGGCAGGACACGGAAGAACTCCTGAACGAGCTCCACATGCGACACAGTCAGTCGAATCAACTCTCGGAACTCAAGGCGGCCTTGACCGAGAATTGAGCGAGGGCTTGAAGAGCAGGTCCCACCCCGTCGGGACGGAGGCCCCACCATGTCCGACGACCTGCTTCGACCCGCCCTAGACACGTTTGCAAATGGTGACCTCCAAGGCGCCGTCGACATGCTCGACGCCCTGCGCGGCGAACACCGCAACGAAGCTGCGGTTCACCACACCTTTGCTGAATTTGCCAACATGCTCAACATGGAGGCACAGGAAGACGTTGTTCCCGGTGGAAAAATCATGATGGCCTACAAGAAGGCCATGCAGATCGACGAGGAGAACGACGAATACATCGCCGACTTCGCCGACTTCGCCCTTGAATGCAACCGCATTCCTCAGGCCGTCAAAGAATTCCAGCGCTACGCCACCCGCCTCACCATGGCC
>DUHU01000084.1:9523-9892 GCA_013330765.1 Candidatus Poseidoniaceae archaeon
CCCGCCTCACCATGGCCGACATCCCCTTCGACGATCGGCTGTACAACGCGGCGCGTAACCTGGTCGACCGCATCGAAGTGATCGATCCTGAGCGAACCTCCGACATCAGTCAGCCTTGGCTGAAGCAAGCCCTCCTCTGGTCCATTGGCGGCTTGGGCTTCTCCGCAGAGGACGTGAAAGGCCTCCTCGAAGACGATTGAGGTTGTTTTACCATGGGCGAACTCGTCCATCTCGCGGTTCGCGTGGGTTACCTTGGCGATGCATTCCATGGCAGCCAAATCCAACCTGACGTGGTCACCGTTCAAGGTGAACTTCAGCGGGTGCTTCGGTCCTTGGGCTGGTGGAAGGACGACGAGCACACGATGATCC
>DUHU01000197.1 GCA_013330765.1 Candidatus Poseidoniaceae archaeon
CTGGTGATGTTCGACCGAACGGAGGGCTCAATGCACCTCATCGGCGACGGGAAATATCCCGCTGCTGACCCAGCTCTTGGTGAAGGCGTCCTGGCCTTCACCGGATGGGACCACCTCAATCCAACCAATCCTGAAGCGAAATACATGGACGGTGAGATTCATCTCCACGACCTGACAACGAACCTGACGGAGGTGTTGACTGCGGACACCAAGGATCAATGGTCACCCACGGTCCTCGAAGACCACATCATCTACCTCGAGCGCAGCGCAGCAGAGGAAACCACGGTTCGGATTTACAGCCGTGAAGTCGTGCTGCAGCCGTACTCCAACACCGTGCTTCAGGTGGGGCTCATCGTGATGTTGGCGCTGACCTTCCTTTACGTGGTTCAAATCCAACAAGAGGCACGTGCCGGCAGGTCGGAAGAAGAGTGACTTCAACCGTGATACCGCACGCGACTTCGAACCAAAGCAAGGCGCTCGACCACCTCTGCTGCTGAGGGTACAACCCCACCGGGTGCCTCACAAGGCGCTGCATGCTCAGAGGCAAGGTATCCGGATTCCAAGGCCTCCATCGCCCCTTCTCGGTCGGGATGGCTGGCTCCAAGCACCTCGTCGAGCACGTGCAGATCAATCCCATAGCGTTCCAAGTCGTATTCGATGGACGCCAAACCAAAATCGATCAGCACCACAGAACCGTCGTCGCGAATCATGACGTTGTTCGTGGAAAGGTCACCATGAGTCACGGCCTGAGCATGGAGTTGGCGCACCGCTTGACCGACGCGGAACAGCATCGGGTTGACGTCGGTCTCGGTTTCATCCCGCAGCACCTCGATCAGCGAGCGTCCTTGCACGTGTTCGAGCACAAGGCGGTCCTCGTCGACATCGGCGTCCAACAAAGCGGGCACCGGAAGTCCAGCCCGGTGCAAGCGAAGCAAGATACGGGCCTCAGCAAGCATGCGCTGACGTCCAAGCCGTTCGTCCAAATCGGGGTGCCGCCACGCGCGGGCTCGACGTTGCTTCAGGACCGCGGGGAGACCAAACCACGAGCCCGCGGTCACCTCCGCTTCAGCACCGAGGTGAAGGCGCACGGTGGGCTCGAACACCGGCTCACCACGCCCCGTGCACGTAGGGCTTGCCGCCGTCCGGGTCTTGCCGGTTGGCCAAGGCCCATAGCCGCTCAAATCGGTAGATGCCGGAACTGCATCCCGAATCTCCCCACTCGAAGGTCAAGGCGTAATTGCCCACCGTACGCACCGTTGGCTTGCTGGGAGGGAGGGCCTCAACCTGCCGGCGAAGAAGCTTGCTCGTTTCATCGAGGTTGCGAGACGGGGCGCACTTGGCGCAAGGGCAGGCATGACGGACGTCGTCATAGGAGACGGTGTATTCGCTGCCGTCCTCGTAGGTGAGGTGGAGGTCGACTTCCCGACGCTCGAGGCGAGTCAAGGCGGGTACGGCATTGCTCATGGTGGCTCACCTCAAACAATTTCCAAACCCTTGCTGCCGGATTGTCCGATTTGCGCCTGGATGGCGGCCACCACTTTTGCGAAGGCCACTGAGGCGGCCCCTTCAGGATCGCTCACGATACGATGGACGCCGTCATCCCCACCGCGAACGAAACCGGGGTCGAACGGCAGCGCACCGAGGAAGGGGATGCCGAATTCTTCCGCCGTGGATGCCCCGCCACCTTGCTTGAACAAGTCGAGGGTCACGTGGAAGTCCCCTTCCCCGTCCGCGGTGACCGTGTGGTTGCGCCCACCGGGCCCTGCAATCTGAACTTCGGTACCGGCCGGTGCCCGCCCGTGCAGGGTATAGCCGCTCATGTTCTCAACCACGCCAAGCACGGGCACCTTGAGGGATTCTGCGAAACCAATGGATTTCCGGCTGTCGAGGAGGGCCACGTCCTGAGGTGTGGTCACGATGACCATCCCGTCAATGTCAGGAAGCGATTGCGCCACCGTGAGGGGTTCGTCTGAGGTGCCCGGTGGGAAGTCAATCACCAGGTAATCGAGGTCACCCCACTCCACGTCGCCAATGAATTGCTGAATGGCGCCAAGTTTGATCGGACCGCGCCACACGACAGGGGTGTCATCGTCGTCCAACAGGAAGGCCATCGAGATGACCTTCACGCCGAGATGGCCTTGTGCGGGATGAATGCGTCCCTCTTCGACATGCAAACGGCGGCCGTCCAAGCCCATCATTTTGGGCACGTTCGGCCCGGTAATGTCGATGTCAAGGATCCCAACTTTGTGCCCTTGTTGAGCCAATGCTAGCGCAAGCCCCGTCGACACGGTCGATTTGCCAACGCCACCTTTCCCTGAAAGCACCATGACCTTGTGTTTGATGCGCTTGCCAAGCGATTGCATGGCCATTTTCCGCTTCATTTGCGCGTAGGCCTGTTCCATCTTACGCTGCTCGTCAGCCGATGGCCCCTCACTGGGAGGCCCGTCGGAGGGAGAATGGGTGGACACTGGTGAGCCTGCCATGGTCTCCCATCGAGAAGGGTCTTTTCAACTCACGCTCAGCCACAGGAGGGCATCTCTGTAGATGTGTTCAAATGATGTGGAGAAGGGGTTCCTCCATGCACCTTTGCTTTGTCTGCGTTGGCAATTCTTGCCGATCCCAAATGGCGGAGGCCATCGCGCGTTCAATGGGCTTTGAGGCCTCAAGCGCAGGCACCCACCCCGCATCCACGGTGGCCACGCATGCACTGACCGTGCTGGAAAGCAGGGACATCGATGCAACCGGACTGCATCCAAAAGGCATCGAGACGATTGACGCTGAAAGTGCGGACATGGTGATTTCCATGGGGTGCGGGGTGTCCTGCCCCACCATTCGCATCGACCAAGATTGGGGCTTGGAAGACCCGGTCGGAGGCCCACTGTCGCAGTACGAAGCGACGGCCGACGAGATCACACGCCGCTTGAAGGCACTTCGAGCCACTCACTCTTCTTCGCTTTGAGACGGAACGTCGCCTTCGCCTTCGAGGACGATGTTGATGACGCTCACGCCTCGTTCTCCGCCTCCGTCGCGTCGTTCGGTCATTTCCGTGGAGATGTCCACAGAGCGGACATGAACCGTTTCTGGAAGGCTCGCCGCGATGTTCCCGTGGCGCCGACGGCAAAGCTCGGCGGCGTCGACAGCGGTGCTGATGGCTGTACCGCGCGCTGTCAGGCGGACGGTACGATCCCCTGATTCCATGGCCATGACCACGGCGCGCACGTAAAGGTGAACGGGCTTCTTGCCCACAAAGATTTGGCGTTCGTCCATGAGCCTTTGACGGACCTTTTGGGGTTCAACCTGTCGGTGAAGGTCATGCAGTGAGGCGAAGATGCGAGCGCCGGGACTCGAACCCGGGTTCAGGCGATGGCAACGCCCGGTGATAACCACTACACTACGCTCGCTGGTAGCCGTCCCACCTAGACCGAGT
>DUHU01000209.1 GCA_013330765.1 Candidatus Poseidoniaceae archaeon
GTCCATCAGCGTTGCATCGAGCAAGGGCTCAGCTACGGAAATGTGCTTGCCACAGCGTTGAGCGAGTTTGATGACGTACGACTCAAGTTCATCGTCGGTGTTCCACACGCACGACGTTTCCACGGACTCGAACTTTCGGTGGTAGGCGAAAATCGGGATGCCGGTCCCGTCAAGCGAGATGTCTTCCACGTTGACGTCGTTCATCAGGACGTCCATCTTGCCGTAGCCGATCAAGTCCCTGCGAATGTAGTAGAAAATCTTGGACTTGGACTTCTTGCTGATCTTCAGCCCGTAGGATTTGATCACCTTGTCCATCGCGGCACGAAGGTATGCTTCCGGCTCGGTGTCAATCTCCTCAATGTTGGCTTGAAGCGACCGGATGAAAATGTCCATGATCTCGTCGAGTTGCTCCTGTTCCTTCTTGGTCATCGGAGGCTCGATGATCTGGTAGATGATGTTCAGCGTGCGCTTGTCGCGCACGATTCGGGCGAATGCGTGGGGCGGCAACACGGGATACTTGTCCATTTCGTCGTACATGGCCCGCTGGGCTGCACGGCCTCGTTGGCCTCCTTTCCCCCCTTTTCTCGCCATGGTCACGCCCGTCCAATCGATTTCTTCACACCCACGGCCCGACTATAACCTTTGGTCGAAGAACGACGCCGCCGCACCCCGAACAGAAGGTGAATTTTTGCGTCACGAAGTCAACCTTTGGAGCAAGGTGCGTGCCTCTGCACGAAAGGCGCTCAGCGGATCTCGGTTGTGCAGCACGTGTTCCGCTTCGTCCATGAGTTGACCGACGCCCCAACCCAATTCTCGGGCATCTCGGGCTTGAAAATCCTCAATCGAACCGTCTTCGGCGCGGCCTCGGTCCTGGCTCCGCTTGAAGCGAACGTTTGGATCGGCGTGAATGGCGACCACGCTGAAGGCATCGCCCCAGCGGGCGGTGAAAATCTCCCGTTCCGCCACGCCCCGCAGCCCGTCGATGACCAACAAGGAAGGCTCACCTACGATGGCATCAATGGCGTCGGCGAGACGCACGGCAAGGACGTCGTCACCGTGGGTGGCCCGCAGTTCCATCGCGATGCGGCCAAAGACACGAGGGTCGCCCTCGAGCCCTTGTCGAAGGACTTCCTCGCGCACCATGTCCCCCATGGAACGGACGGGAAGGCCGAGCGCTTCGGCCACTTCTGCGAATTCGCCCTTGCCACAGGCAGGGAGGCCACAGACGGCCAAAACACGGACCATGACCGGCCGTACGGCCGAGGGGCCATGAAAGGCGCGACCCGCTCAGTTCTCGAACGGCTTCTTTCCCCACCGCACGTCGATGAGCGCCCAAAGGACCGCCGAGCCGATCAACAGACCGCCTGAAAGCGACAGAATGCCAAGGTATCCGCCCCGCACCATCTCAAGGTCGTAGGCCGTCGAGGTGGCGCTTAGGCCATCTTCGCTGACCCGCTCCCACCAGTTGCCGTAGAGTTCCACGTCACCCTGCGTGAAGGACAGCAGGAAGAGACCGAGCAACGGGAGCACCGTCCCAAGCCAAAACCAGAACATGATGCGCCCGTCGAAGATGGCCTTGTTCGGGCGCAGCCCCATCAGGAAGGCCGTCAAGGCGACAATGTAGATCGAGTTGGCAAACATCACCGCAAGACCGGTTGGCAGCGCCGCCCATTCGTCAAGGCGCCACGCCATCAGAACAAAGAAAATGAGCGAAATCCAAGACGTGGCGAGGAAATAGACCACCACCTTGGCCCGCAGCAACTGCGGAACCCGCAGCGGCAATCCGTTCATGAAATCGGGATCGTCCAAGATGGTCAACCACGAGTAGAAATTGAACCCAAAGAAACCGAGGAAAGGCGCATAGGAAAGCAGGTTGATGGGGATTGGAGCTTCGGCGAAATCAATCAACCAAGCCATGCCCAGAAGCACGAGCAGCGGTACAGAATAGGAGACGGTCATCTTCTTCATCGTCCCAGAGCGAATCAGGTCGACGAACTCCTTGGCGACCAACAAGCGCAGTGGGCCCGTACCGAGGAAACGAAGGCGTCGCATGGCAGGGCCCAGCAGGTTCTTCTTGGACGTGACCTTGACTTCGAAGTCATCGACGAGAAGCGAACTGGCCAACGCACCGAGAAGGCCGGCCCCCACGATGCCGAAGAGCAACGGCATCAGGGCATGATGGCGCTGTACGGCAAGGCCCACCAAGGCCATGTCCCACGGGAAGAGACCCACACCCGCCGAAAGCCCAAGGCCGACGGCGGCCACCGGACCGAGCCACGTGAACGGACGACCTCGCAGCCACAAGACCGAGGCGAGGAAGGCCAAAGCCAACCCCTCGGCCAACGTGGTGGCCATGGCAGCCCAGGTCCAAAACAACGAACTCCATTCCAGCGGTGTTTGGATGACGCCTGCTTCATCGAGCAACAAGCCGACGCTCATGCCTGCGACAATCGGCGTCAAAATGAGCAGCACGTAATAGATCAGGTCCTTCACGAAATACGTGAAATGAGCTGCGGAAGTGGTCAGCGGCTGAAGCGCAGGAGCGGCCAAGAGCCTGTTTTTCGAGCCCGTCCGCTGCATGATGGCTTCCTGACCCTTGAACGCGAACGTGCCCATCCCAAGGGAGAACATGAGCAGAGGAAGGTGCACGCCAACACGCAACTGATCCCAACTGAAGGTCCGCTCGTCGATGTCTGAAACTTGTGCTGCACCGGTCCCGACAAGGAACTGCAACCCGATGGTCGTCACCGCGGTGATGAGGGTGAGAAGCAAGGGGAAGAGGATGATCTGGCGCGCTTGGGCGAAATCCACCGTTTCCCTCCACTCCTCGAGGAACATCGCGCGGAAGGTGGTCCGAAAGGCGGCCCAGCCCCGACGTGGCTCGTTGAGACGGAGGTCAGGCACGTGCGTGGAGCCGTTCCCGGGTTGAATCGTCACACGAGCCTGGCCCAAGGCGTCGACGACCTCGTCCCAATCCCGTGAACGGACGCTGGCGCCCAGGTTCATTCCTCCTCTGCGTCGGTGCCGGCGATCTGTTCGGCCTCTTCGATGGTGTGACCCACCAAGCGAATGAACACGTCTTCGAGGCTCTCGCCGTCGAGTTTCAAATCGTCAATGGCACCCGCTGCGAGCACTTTGCCTTCGTTGATGATGGCCATGCGGTTGCACAAGCGCTCGGCCGATTCCAGCACGTGCGAACACAGGAAAATGGTCCCGCCTTGAGCGACGTGGTCAAGCAACCATTCCCGACACTTTCGTTGGTAAATCGGGTCGAGGTTCGCAAAGGGTTCGTCGAGGAACAGCAATTTCGGGGCGTGAATGAAGGCCGAGGCGAGCATCACTTTCTGCCGTTGCCCTTTGGAGAGGTCTTTGCACATCGTGTCCCGCTTTTCGTTGAGGCCAAACCATGACAGCCAGTGGTCCACCTTGCCCTCGACGTCCTCAAGACTGCGCAGGGAGGCGACGAAGGTCAGGAATTCGGGTGGCGTCAAGAACGACGGAGGCGATTCCGACTCTGGCACAATGCCAATGTTGGCCTTGAGCTGTTGCGGATCGGCGACGGCGTCAATGCCCAAGACCTCGATGCGCCCGATGCTTGGTCGCAGTTGCCCGGTCAGGAGCTTGATGAAGGTCGACTTCCCCGCCCCATTGGGCCCGAAAACGCCGAAGAATTCCCCTTCGTGCACCCGCACATCGAGCGGGTGCAAGGCCACGAAATCCCCGTAGCGCTTCCCAATGTCCTTGGCGTCCACGAGGAGTTGCCGGTCGGACATACCTCCCACGGAGCGGTGGACCCATATGAGCACACCTCTAAGCACCATGAAGCAAAAACTGGGGATTTGAACGCACCCTTCCGAGCGCATCGGTTCAAAAAGAACGGAGCAGTGGGTGGAACGAACATCATGGCCGCAACGCTCCCGATGTGCGTCGTCGACTACATGGACACGACGAAGTCCCCTGAAGAGGAGGACATCGCCGCAGCCATCCGTGATGTACGTGCCCGCCTTGGCGACAAGGTGCTCATCCTGGGGCACCATTACCAGCGTGACGGCATCGTTGAGCACGCCGATTACATCGGAGATTCGTTCATGTTGAGCCAGAAGGCCGCGGCATCGGACGCCACCACGATCGTGTTCTGCGGCGTTCACTTCATGGCGGA
>DUHU01000126.1 GCA_013330765.1 Candidatus Poseidoniaceae archaeon
TTTCCGACGAAGGACCCAAGGACGGCGACCCCGCGACGGGCGCTGACGACTCGGCTTCCATCGAAGAGGCGCACGACAGCTGCGTGACCGCAGGCGTGGTTCCAGTCGGCCTCTATGGTCAGAGCTACGGCGGCGCAGGGACGGTCGAATCTCACTTCCGCGACTTGTCTCAGTGCCCCAATGGCGTGGTCAGTCAGCAGACACGGAACTGCCCGGGAAGCACCGTTCGCAACACCGACGCAGGTGGCCAAGTGTACGAATTCCCCTCGGGCACGAGCAACAACATGAACCTCCTTGTTGAAGCGATGGTCTACATCTCTACGAACAACTCCCGTGAGATCTACATGAGCGTCCTCGACCCCTACGGGAAGATGAACAACGACGCGCAGTGGACGCCCGGCGACATGGGCACAAACGTGGTCGGCAACGGCTACGTCGAAGACACCGGCGCCGGTGCTGACGGCCATCTCGTGGTCGTCAACGACACCCGTGTGACCATCGACGACGCGTACTCCTTCCATCCGTCCATCGGCATGGACCTTCAGGGCAACACCCACATCGCGTGGATGGACGGCCGCGATTACGGCTTCGAAAAGGAAGTCAATTACGAGGTCTACTACACCAAACTTCGACTTCAAGGCGCGGGTGCTTGGGACGGGGCCGAAGAGGGCCTCTCCACCTACGCAATCAAGAAGATCGATGACACCGCCATCTCCAACGTTGAAGGATGGTCAGGTCTGCCTCAGAACAGCCCATACGGCGGCAACTCCGTCTTCCCCGCTCTTCTGACCGACGACCAGAACAACGTCCACATCGCTTGGGTGGATTCAGGCAACCTCACCGCCGGTGAAGAAGTGGTCTACACGCGGTTGAACAGCACCGACCTTACCGGTGACGGCCTGACGGCCATCGACCCCTGGGAGATTTCCCCGGTGACGCGCTGGAACTCAAACAAACTCGGCCCCGAGAACGGCCGGCAACCCTCCATCGGCATGCCTCCAGCCTTCTCCAATGACCTTGGCAGCGGCGCTCACATCGCGTGGTCTGACACAAACAAATGCAGCGACGAGGCAAACAACAACCGCTTCACCATCTGCTACTCCCACATTTTGACCGGTCAAGTTGACGTCGAACTCGACGAAGGCGAGACCTACTACCACGTCATCGAACCGGGCGAGCAAACGATCTACAACCTCACGGTCAACAACTCAACGCCAGGGCCCACGGACCTGGTCTCTGACGCCTACACGCTCAACGTGTCCGGTGTGCCGCAAAATTGGACCGCGACCTTGTACTTCGCCGACAACCACACGACGATTTTCCCAGACACCGTGATTCCACTCGCCGGTGGTGAATTGGCACGCTTCTACATGCGCGTCAAAGCCCCGTCGATTTACCAAGCCAACGAAGACGAGTTTGGTACCATCCTGGTGACGGCGAAATCGACGTCAGATCCAGCGATTCAATCGTCCTTTGTCACCCTGACCAAGATGGACGTGGTCCACGGCATCAACCTCGAAACGTCGCACAGCATTGCCGACATTGAACAAGGACAAACGGCGATTTTCTCGATCACCATCACCAACACGGGCAACGTTTTCGATCGTTTCGACTTCTGGGATCCAGCCACCCTTGAGGGGCAGGCAGAATGGGTGCTGCCCTTCGCATGGCAGGTGACGTTCCCGAATTCGGTCGAGCTCGATCCCGGACAATCGGTGACCAAGAACCTCGAAGTGAGCGTTCCGACCACCGAGGACCCAGGTCTCTTCGTCATCTACCTCAAGGGCTGGTCTGCCGGCGAGCCGGTGAAATCCGTGCAGCAAGGCACCTATGACATCCTCGAGCTGCAGGTTTTCGTGTCCATTCGTTCGACAGGAAACATCGTGTTTGAGGACGCCGAAATTGACGCACTCGAATACGTGCTTCCCGGACAGTGCACGGAATATTCCGTACCCGTGACGAAGAATTTCGATTCCGGAGACCTGGTGTTCACCACGCCGGGCGCACCAGAGTCCCGCCCATCGGAGATCGATCTCCCAACTTGGCGAATGGAGCACTGGACCGTCGAGGTTGACTTCCGTGACGCACCCGGCGGCAACGCACTCGAGCTGAATGAGCCTCGCACGTGGGAGATCCTCGGCGGCGATGAGTCCGTGACGCATACCGTTTACGTGGACGTCTGTGCCCCAAGCAACGCCACGGCCGGGCTCGGACCCGCTGTGACCCTGAAAGCCAACTTGGACTCGTATCCTCGGATTTCTGATTCCGTGTTGCTCTCGACCAACGTGATTCACGTGTACGATCTCGATGCTGGCGTCGACCCAGACGTCGGCGAAGAACTCTACGTCAACCCCGGCGAGGAGTGGCTGTTGCCCATCACCGTGCGCAACGAAGGCAACGGTCCTGACCGCTACGACTTCCGCCTTGCTCGGGTCACCGATGCAGCTGGCGTCGACGTGCTGTGGGACATCGATGTGCCTCGAAGCGCCTTGCAGGAGCTTTCTCGAGACACCTACCAGACCTTTGAGGTCCGGATGAATGTCCCCAACCAAGTCGAGGCGGGCACCTACACCGTGGTCTTCGAAGCCTTCTCTGAGGAGGCCTACCCCGACGACAAGGGGCGAGAAACTCGCCTCCGCGACACTTTGGTGTTCACCGTCCAAGTGAATGAATTCCACGACATGCGGATCTCAATGGACCCAAGGGTCGACAACACCGTCAAGACCTCCGCCCCAGGGCGCGTGGTGTCCTTTGAGGTGAACATCACCAACTTCGGCAACGTGCCCGATACGCCCTCCCTTCACAACCACACGAGTTCCCGTGACGGGAACGACGTCTTGTGGAACACCGTGCCAGGCATGGGCTCCCTCTCGACGTGGACCGTTGAATGGATGCAGGTCGAGCAGATCGGAGCCGACCTCTTCACCACCGTGCCCTGCGAGGTGCTCATGAGCACCGCCAGCGCCTTCCCAGAGGACCGCTGTGTCTATCTCGAAGACAGGGACACGTGGCGCATGCCAGAGATGGACGCCTACACGACCATCGGCATGGTCGCGGCCGTCAACATCGGAACCGACGCCACCCTGACCACGCGTGACATCGGCCTGAAGGTGACCAGCCTGCACGGTGATGCCGAAGCAGGCGGTGACCACGACGACAGCCCAGAGTGGGCGGGCGACGACCTCGATTCGAACGAACTCATCGTGACGCTGCGCTTGCGCGCGCCGAACCTGAAGATCGTCGAGGCCGAAGCCTCTCAGGAGAGTGCCAAGGTGGGCGACACCATCCCGGTTCGCGTCGTTCTCGCCAACGACGGCAACACCCACGCCACGGACATCGAAATCATCCTCTGCGAGCAACGCCGCGTTGACGAGGACATCAAGCAGGACCTCCGAAGGGAAGGTTGTGCTGACGAAGACATCGTCATGCGCCAAGTGGTCGGCGCCATCCTTGCACCGACCGACGCCGAAGAGGAGAAGCAGGTCGAAATTTATCTGCTCTACCCCGTGAGCGCTGGCAGCAAGGCCGTGTACGTGATGATCGACCCGACCAACGAGATCGTCGAGGGCAGTGAGCGAGACAACATCGTCTACCTCCCAGAGGAACTTTCCTCCAACGCCCCCGCCCTTGACGTGGCGGCCGAGGTCGTCAGCGCGACGGCCCTGCCTGGCGCCGTCGTTCTGCTGACGATCGCGCTGTTTGGCGTGCTCTTCCTTGTCGGGGCTGCTCGTCGTGGTGCGGTCAAGTCCCGCATTGCTGAGCAATCCTCGTTGATGAGCGTCCTGAACGACGAAGACGGATTCTGAGGGCGAAGGCGGTCAACGGCGGCGTTTGACGCTGCCAAGCCACCACCGGAGGTCGCTGTTCGGCTTCACGGCCAGCACGTGGCCTGCCCGTTCCGCCAGCTGCCGTTCCAGACGGGCGCCGACTTCGTCGACCATGGCGGCGACTTCCTGTCGTCCGAGGCCGAGGTGTTGCCCCAGAGCGAGCGTGTCCAAACGTTCGTTCGGTGATTCGAGGAGCCGGTGCACCAGAGCCCGCTCTTCGTAGGCCTCAAAGTCCGCATCCACCGCAGCAGAGATTCGACTCTGCACTTGCTGATGGAGCGCGATCAAGGCGTCACGCTGACGGTCCAAAGCGCCGAGGGACTCAGTGAGATGACGAAGGTGTTCGATGCCCTCGCCAACGGCGATTTTCTTTCGTCCACTCACGGCTTCCGCGACCGGGCGTGCTGCCTCAGGAAGGATTCCAGTCAAGCGCATGGGTCCGCCTTTTGGAAGGTCGCGTTGTTCGATACGGAACAAATCAGGCCCGAGGTCGATACGAACCGAGACGGCTTGTGTGACGCTGTAGATGCGCTTGGGAGGTCCACCTTTGTCGCTTGGAACCTTTTCTTTGGTGACCAAACCGCCCCGTTCCAATTCCTTGAGGTGTTTGTTGATGGCGGGTTGGCTGACCTCGAGAAGCTCTGCGAGTTGCATTGGGTAGTGAGGTTCACGAACAAGACGTTCGAGAATGCTCCGACGCACCTCGTTTTGAATCAAGCGGAGGGTCGTCGACGCGTCACTCATCTCCTCAACCAGTGGTTCAACAGTCGAGGCCTTCTTTGAAGGCGTCGTCCATTATATCCACCAGAACCCCGTCATGAGATTCTCGATCCCATTCCACAACCGTCGGTGACCAAGCACGGCATAGATCAAGCCAAGGCCGCCCAGCACCAGAAGCCAGATCGAACCGGTTGCGCTTGGCAGGGACGCATCGTATTCCCAAGCCACGTTGAATTGCTGCAATTGCTGGCTGTCGTCACCACCGACCACGAAGCGTACGTCACCGCTGGTCGCCGTCCAGCTGAAGCCACCGTCAGCCGACGGCCCACCTGCAAGAAGATTGACTCCATCCTGCGGGCATTCGTAGTAGCCGTCACGGAGCGTGCATTTGCTCGCTTCTGAGGCCCGAGCCACGCCGACCCAGACGCCGTCCTTCTCCCACGACACGTCGATCGTGACGTCCACGCTGTCAACGGCCTTCACCAGTTCAACGACGTCTTCGGACATGCCCCAGTAGCACGTGATTTCGTCGTCATTGATGAACGGCAGGCCTTCATCCACGTCGCACGGTGGCAACATGGCGTTTTCTTCGCCCGAGTCGGACGTCAAGGTGGGTCCTGCGAACAGAAACAGCAACAGCATCACGCCGCTCAACACGGCAGCGACGATACGGCTGATGTTGGCAATCATGCGTTCACCTCAGGGGCCGTCGTCCCAGGATGCCCAATCTTTGTTTGGTTCGGGGGATTTCTGAACCGGTTCAGACGGAGTGGAAGGTGCCGGTGTCGGGGCGCTTTGTCGGCTTGTGGCCACGAATGGGTCCCTGGGCCCTTCGGGTCGGGCCTCTGGCGGAAGTGCGCCCTCGATGTCGCCCCGCATCAGGGCGTACACCTGTTCGGTGGTCAGCATGCCGTCAGGCGCGCCTTCAACCCCCTGAGTCGGCCGTTCAGCCTCCCTGTAGGCGCCCGTCACAGGGTCGAAGGGCAGGTCGTTCTCCGGTGTTTGAGCGGGCGCACCAAAGACCTCCGCAGCCCCCGGGGGCATCGGTTGCATTTGCCCATTGGCCGCGACGATCATGACGCGCTGGCCCCGCCGTCGCCGCTCAGAAAACAGGAGGGTCAGGCCGACCGGGAGGACGAGAACACCAAAGGTGCACAGGCCGAACGCCGTGAGGATCCAAGGCGAGGAGAGCATGCCCTGCTCCATGGCAGGGACGTCGACCAGCCATGCATCGACGTCTTCACCCGCTTCAAGTTGAAGCAGGTGTTCGCCGGCTTCCTCCACGTCCCATGCGGCGACGCGGACGAAGAGGACCCCTCGCTCGACGGTCATCGGCTCCCATTCGCTTCTGCATTCGGATTCCTCGAGGGCCGTTCCGCTGGCCGACCAGCCGTCCGACCGGAGCAACGTGGCGTTGGCGGCTTGGTCTGAGGTGACATAGAGCGCATGGCACACCGGGCGGAGGTCGCTGAGCACCTCGCCTCCACCCGAAACTTCCGCCACGTGCGTGTTTCGCGGATCGAAGGCTTCGTTGAGGGTGCCGCCCATGGAACCGAAGAGGATGAAGCTGGAGAGCAACATCACGCCACCAAGCACGACGATGCGCAGGGGCCAAGGAGAAGCCGCTGGCGGTTCGGGCACCACGACTATGCGTCGGCCCCACCGTCAAGAAGCCTCGCGCCAAACCGTCACGCCAAACCGAGTTCCGCCAACTTCTCGGGCAGGTACGTGTCGGTGACGAAATCAAGGCCGTACTTGGCCAACGACTGCTGTTCAGCCTTCTTCCCGAGTTCGAGCATCATGTTGATCTGTTCCTGCCACCATGGGTCCTGGAAACGCGGGTCGGTCAATTCGGCGTTCAAGGCCTCAATGTCCTTCTTGGACAGGTCATCGCTTGGCAAATCGTACGCCACGATGTCGTCGGCGGTGATGCCGAGGTAGGTGGCCGTGGGGGTGGCGAGGTATTCCGAGATGTGGGCTGTCTTGATGGCGCCGTATGCGATGGAGGCGTGGATCCTGTAGGACCAGGGGTCACAGTCGGCAAACACGACGACGGGCAAATCCCATTCCTCGCTCATGCGCTTCATGATTCGGCGCGTGGAGCGGGCCGGCTGCCCCTTGAGGTGGACCAGAGCACACCGATGGTCTTCGTCAAAGCCGTTCTCAATCAGCCGGTCAAACATTCCACCGGTTTCGATGGCCATGATGAAATCAACGTCGTGCTCAATGAGTTCCAACTTCTCGGATTCGACGTTGTAGGGGACTCCGTATCCCGAATCGCCGACGTCGTCTCGCGCGTTGATGCGCATCCATTCGCCGCGGCGGTTTCGTTCTTGCAGGGTGATGTTGCCAATGATGCGGGCTCCGTCCTCTTCTGGTCGGAGTTTGAAGTCCTCACGCAGGCACTTGGTGACCACCTCGAGGTCCTCGGCCAGGTTGTTGCTCTCGTTCTGTGAGCCGAACTTTCCGTGGCCCCATCCTTCGGAGATGTAGTACATCTCCCTGAGCGTGCTTGACTTTCCAGCGTCGATCATCTCTTCGATGAACTCGACCACGTGGAGCGCGCGAAGCAATTGCTTGGCCGATCGCAACGACGTCGCGTCACGAACGGAGGTCGATTTGCCGTATTTGTACACGCCCAATCGCTTGTTGAAGGTGATGTTGTTCTTGGTCCGGACCGGGAGCGTCATCGTCGGGGGTTCGCCCTTGACAATGCGGTCGTACATTTCAACGACCACGTCGTGCAAAGCGGCCTTCGTCTCTTCAGGGGAATGCGTTCTGTCGGTCATGCTTCACCCTCCGTGTAGTCAAACAGGGTCTGTTTTGGTCCGCTCGGAGCAGGGGTCCCGCCGCCCTCGTCGACCGGCGGAGCAGGCGAATCTTCAGCAGGCACTTCCGGGCCCTCAGGTTCGTCAGCCATTGCTTCCTCCTCTTCTTCCTGGGGCTCACCCGTGATGATGTCCTCTTGGCGGCGGAGTTCTGCAAGCAACGCGTCGTCCATTTTGGAGGCCCCGATGACGTCGCCCGCACCGCGGTAGAAGACGTCGGTCTCCGTCCAATCGCCTTTCTCAAGGCCGTCCAGTGCGAAGGTGATGGTGGCGGATTCGCCCGGTTTGAGGGTCTCCAACTTCCACGCCCAGACGCCGGTCATCTCCGCCCGCCCTCCATGTTCGTTGTCGACCATGACGGCACCTTCACGCTGCGGCCAATTGGCCAACAAGGTGTACGAGCGGGCCTTGGCGGTGTAATTCCGAAGGGAAATTTCCACCGTCGTCCGCTTGCTTTCTTTGTCCCAAGCCGTCTCTTCTTGGGCGATGACGGCATTCATGATCCTCGTGATCGAACCGGCCAACGCCGGGACTTCTCGGTCAAGGATGGCCGCGGATTTCTCGGCGATGGCCGGCAAAATGTCCGTGATGAGTTCGAACTTCTCCTGCGTCTTGGCGAGTTTCTTCTTCTTCTCCAAGTGCTTGCGCAAGCCCCGCCCCAGTTCGAGCATCGCTTTGCGTGCTTCCTCGCGAACCTCTTCGTTGTCCGCGACCGCTTCCTTGGCTTCGGACGTAAACTGCACGTTGGTGCTGGCAAGGTGCACGAGGATGGCGGCAGGACCCTTCGGCACACCGTTCCCACCGGGTTGATCGAGTCCGTATTGGCGCCAGTCCACGGATTCAATGGCCTTGGTCAACATGCATCCTCCCTGCTGGTACATCAACGGCACGCGGTTGGCAAACCGAAGCACTTCGACCGCGGAATCGGCGGCCATTCCTTCGCCAAAAATCAGGCCGACCTCGATTTGGAAGGGATTGCCAGTGCTGACCGCCGGCGCACGGGTCAGCGTGGTGACGAAGCGTGAGTCGATGGTTTTCGACAACCCCTTCTTGATGAGCAGTTCCTCGATGGGCGACAAGCAATCGATGGGTGGCTTGAGCAACTTGACCGCTTCGAAAACGATGCGAGGATCCCATGCCTTTCGGAGGTGTTTCGAGATGGCGTCTGCCGCTTGCTTGTTCCACGGACCATCGCCGTGCGCCGAGCCGACGGCGCCGACCAATTCGGTCAAACTCTCTTCCCAATGCATGTCCGTGCGAGCGGTGACGATGCCGACCAAGTCGTCGATGCTTGCGCCGGTGAGGGCGTCCAACAGGTCGCCGTGTTTCGCATTGGCAATCGGAGCAGTGGGGTTGCCCGGGCGGCGGGCGTTGGCGACGTAAATCCGCGAGCCACGGTGGTCAAGGCGGTAGGGGCGAAGGTATCCACGAATTCCTTGGAACGTTTCAGCGAGCGCACGAATCTGCTCGGGATCGAGGCGGCCCGGGCGCGACTTCAGCGGTTGGCCCTTGGCGTCCACAAGGCCAGAGACCTCGCACATTTCCTTGACCGCTCGACCCGGAACTCCGGAGAAATCGGTCTTGAGAAAGATGCTCAGGTTTGCGGCCTTGGTGGCTTTTGCCAGACGGTTCAGTTGGCCAAGCTCGATGCCGTGCGGGTGGGGTTTGATGGCGCTGACCTTGCGGGGGAGGCGTTCGGTGACGCGCGGCCAGTGGGTCCTTTCCCCGTCCGGGTCAACGAAGGTGATGCTGGCGTGCGGGTTGACGATGCTCGTCATCCGGAGGTACTGCCAGACGCTTTGCTTGCCGCGCTGGAACTTTGCCTTCATGCGGCATTGCACGTTGAGTCCAGAGACCTTCTCGGTGCCGTCTTCGAGGACCCAAGGCACGCGCTGCTCCTTGCTCTTGATGGCCTTGTTCGACTTGGTGTCAAGCCCCAGGTCCATCTCGACGGCCGTCGTTTCACTGGCGATCTTGGAACGTACGTGGGTGGGTTTCCCGGTGGTCAATTGGCTGTACATCACCACGCCGGTGATGCCGATGCCTTGCTGTCCGCGGGATTGGCGAATGGCGTGAAACCGCGAGCCGAAGAGCAACTGACCAAACACTTTGGCGATGCTGTCGCGGGGGATGCCGGGACCGTTGTCCTCGACTTCAAGTTCGATGATGTCCCGGCGAGGGTCCGCCTTCCGGATTTCAATGCGGATGTCGGGCAGGATGCGCGCTTCTTCGCACGCGTCGAGGGCGTTGTCCACGGCCTCCTTGACGGCGGTGATCAGGGAGCGGTGAAGGCTGTCGAACCCAAGGAAGTGTTTGTTCTTCTCAAAGAATTCAGAGATGGACGCTTGCTTCTGATTCCCGGCCATTCGTGTGGCAATGTCCCTCTTTTCAGTCATGCAAGCACCGTCCTGAGGTCCTCCTCCGTCCCGATGACGTTGGGCCTCGAACGAGGTACAGGCTTCACCGACGGTTCTTGAAGACCCGGGTGGAAATCAGGCAAAGAGGTCGTCCCGCCAAGCGGTGATGTGTCCCGTGAACGCGCTGGCCGCCACCGTGAGTGGGCTTGCCAAGTAGAGTTGACCGGGACCCGAACGCCCCTGGAAGTTGCGGTTGATGGCCGAGACGGTCACTTGGCCCACATCGGTCGACACACCGGGGCCTGCGCCGATGCATGCACCACAACCGGGATCGATCAACTTCACACCCACGCGCGCGAACAGGTCATGCCATCCCTCGCGCAGGGCGAGGTCCTTGACGTGACCCGAACCGTACTGGATGTAGAATTCCACACCGTTTGCGACAGAGAGGCCAGCGGCTTCAGCGGCCGTGCACACCTGGGCGTAGTAGGCCACGTCGTCTTCTTTCCCGGCCGTGCATGAACCGCCGTAAGCGATGTCGATGGCGACGGGGGCCAAATCGGCCACGTTGGCACCGTTGGTCGGGTCCGAAGGAATGCCTTCGTCTGGATTGCCTGGGTGAGCCACCATCGGTTGAATGGTGCTGAGGTCGATGACGTGAACACCGCCGTCGTAGGTTGCCCCTTCGTCTGGGGCGACCGCGAGAGCACGTTGCGCGTCGAGGTCAAGGTGCGGCATGCGCTCGCCCATCCACGCATAGAGCAGGTCATCCGCTTCGCAGATGCCGGTGCGTGCGCTGCACTCCGTGGCCATGTTGCACAAGGTCGCACGTTCGTCCACGGAAAGCGACATCAAACCAGATCCGCCGAATTCCATGCTGCGGTTGAGGGTCAATTCCTCGCGAGCATGATCGGCGAGGATGTACAAGATCACGTCCTTCGCCGTGCAGCCGGGATGAAGTTCGCCGACCAGTTCGAAGCGGATGGACTCAGGCACCTTGACGAAGGTGAATCCGGCGCTGACGAGGTTGGCGTACTCGGTTGCACCCACGCCGTACGTCAACGCGTTTGAGGCGCCGCCCATGCAGGTATGGCTGTCCGTGGCTTGGATGAAATCGCCGACCTCGATGAATTCCTCCCGGGCCACCTGATGGCAAATGCCGGGCGACACGCCGTCGACGGCGCTGTAGTCCCGAACCCCGGCGTGGACTTGGAAGGCCTTCTGCAGGTCACGCAGGACCTGCACTTTGTGCATGAAGGGGATGAAGCGAGGATTGTGGTCTGCGTACAGAAGGTGGTCTTCGAACACCGCGAACTTGTCCGGATTGGGCAGGGTGTAGTCCTCACCGTAGACCTCGCTCAGGAAGGTGTGGACTTGGGCCGTCGTGAATTCGTGGGAATATCCACCTTGCACGCCGGCGATGACCGGGTCATGCGGCTTCACGCACTGTCCTTCGGGTTGGCCGACGAGGTTCCGGGCGACGATCTTCTCGGCCATCGTCATTGGACGTGCCGTGGTCGTCAATGGCGGGAGGGCCAGTTCGCCCGCCGCAAGGCGCTTGGCGAAGGGGAACAAACCACCTTCCTCGAGGATCAGGCGCGTCACCGGATCGTAGCGTGAAGTGAACTCCTCGAGCGCGAGTTCCTCGCCGTTTTGCAGGCGCTCGAGCATCGCGTGGTCGCCCATGAGTTGCCCGAGGTTGATGTTGTTTCGTTCGTGGATGGGGGCGAAGGAGGCCGCAATGACCACGCGGATACCGGCCCAGCGCTCGCATTGTGCGGCCGTTTCACGGCTGGAACCGGTGCCTTTGCGCTGGCCGGAGACGATGATCTGGAAGCCGCCGTCAATGAGGGCGTTTTCCCTGAAGACACGCTCGCCTTCGTGCATGAGGCCGGCATAGGCGTTCTTGGCGATCTCGGCGGGATCGTGGTCGAAGCAGACCCACGCAGGGGTCATCACGTCGGTGTTGATGTCGTCGAGGAGGTCCTCGACGGACAGGTCCTCCATGCGCAGGTTGACGCCTTCGTAGAGCTGCTTGCGAATGAGGTCGAGGTCCTTGGTCAGGAAGAGGACGCGGGCGCCTTCCTCGAGCCGGATTTCGGAGGGCGTTTTGTGTTGCATCGCCATCCCCGCTCCGCCCATCCGTCGCACCCGTTTAACCAAATCGGGAGGGCATCTGTGGCCTCAAAGACCGTTCACCAAGGACATGTATTTTCCAAATCACGTGGAAACGGTGCACTGCGTCCTAAATCAAGTGTTTAGGTACTTGGACTCCACGGAATAATGTTCAAATACCATACCGGTTGGGGTTTAAGTCGTAGACTCGGTTGCTGAGTCCAAATGGGTGAGCGTAATGGAAGACAGGCATGTGGAAGACGTCGTGAAATGCAATGAATGTGGCAGCCGAAGCCTCACCCGCGACGAGACCCGCGGCGAACTGGTCTGCGACGATTGCGGGCTGGTGCTCGAAGACAACGTCATCGACCAGGGCGCCGAATGGCGCGTCTTCTCCCCCGAACAAGGCGACCAGCGCGCCCGTACCGGTGCTCCGATGACCGTCATGCTCCACGACAAGGGATTGTCCACGGACATCGACTGGCAGAACAAGGACTACTCGGGCAAGACGATCAACTCGCGCTACCGCTCCCAGTTCTACCGCATGCGCAAGTGGCAGAAGCGCTCCCGCGTGAGCAACGCCACCGAGCGCAACCTTGCCATGGCCCTTGCCGAGCTGGACCGCATGGCCAGCCGCCTCGAGCTGCCCAAGTCGGTCCGTGAAGCGGCCGCTGTGAACTACAAGAAAGCCGTCGACAAGCGCCTGATTCGCGGCCGCTCCATCGAAGGTGTCGCTGCAGCGTCCCTGTACGCCGCCTGCCGCCAGTGCGGCGTGCCCCGCACCCTCGACGAGATTGGACAAGCCAGCCGCACCGGCCGCAAGGAAATCGGCCGCACGTACCGCTTCATGGTCCGTGAACTGAAGATGAAGATCATGCCCACCGGGCCTGAGGATTACATCTCCCGCTTCTGCAGCGGTCTCGGCCTCGACGCCGAGGTCGAAGCGAAGGCCTACGAACTCATCAAGGCCGCCCAGGAGAAGGAATTGACCAGCGGTCGTGGCCCCACCGGCATCGCCGCCTCGATCATCTACATCGCCTCAGTGCTGTGTGGAAAGCGCCGTACGCAGCGTGAAGTGGCTGAAGTCGCCGGTGTGACGGAAGTCACCATTCGAAATCGATACAAGGAACTGATTCAAAACCTCAACATCGAACTCGACATTTGAGT
>DUHU01000244.1 GCA_013330765.1 Candidatus Poseidoniaceae archaeon
GGGCCAACCCGTTCAAGAGCGAGACTGCGAGCCACCAACGGTCGGTGTTTGGGGCTTCCCGGTCGAGGGCTTGGGCCAGCCATGCGGTCGTCAAACGGTAGACGATGCGGCCAGCAATGTTGTCGGTTCGTTTGGCAAGCCATCGCCCATGAACCTCGTAAGGGTCGTCGGACAAACTCATCCGGTGCGGCACCACGAGGTCGACGACGTCGTCCAGATGCCGCTCAAAGCTCCCACGGTCCGCCTGCAACAAGGACAAGGCCGAGGTGGTGACGTCCGCGGGTGCATTCGGCATCATGGGCGGGAAATCTGGGTCGATGAGCGGGGGAGCAGGAAGTGGCCAAGCAAGGGTGCCTCGTTCCAAAGCATCGGACATGATCGTGGCCGTCCGCTCAAACACGGCCTCAAGCAACGGCGCCTTGGTCCGCTTCACAACACGAGGGACGCCTCCCATGATATGAACCGAATGGCGAGGCTTGTGGGCCGAGGGCACGAGGTCAGCGGAACCGTCGTGGTCTTGCAACCCACCTTTGTGTGAGCCCCGAGCGGTGTCATCGATCGGGTCCGATGCCAGTGGTGATGGCGCCATGGCGCCACAACCCGCGGTACATGAGCGTCACTCGGAAGGGCAACGCGACCTGTCCGTCGGCGCTGATCGCGATGAGGCCGCCACGGCCCCCCAGGGGCTCGACCAGGTCGAGGACGTGATCGCACACCTCGGTAAGGTCGGCCTCATCTTGGCGCATGCCAACGCCCACCTCGTGAGCGGCGCAGGCACGCAGGTACGCTTCGCCCACGCCGGTGCATGACACCGCAACGCGCTGATCGGCCCACGTGCCCGCACCGATGACCGGCGTGTCTCCAACACGGCCCGGTGGTTTGCCCGTCATGCCTCCAGTGGAGGTCGCGGCGGCCAGATGGCCGTGCGCATCCAACGCCACAGCGCCGACGGTGCCCGGCCCGTCCACTTCCTCTCCGAGGTCATGGTCCAAGGCTGCATCGTCTTCGTCGGTGGCTCCCGGGTGCAGGCGAGCATCCCGCCATTTTTGCCACTGAGCCCTGCGGAGGTCCGTGATCAGCGCATCAGGCAAAACGGTCTCGTAATCGTGCTTCGCGGCCCATGCTTCAGCACCGGGTCCTGCCATCATGGCCGGCCACCCCTGCTGGAGGAGGCCATGTGCAGCCTGAATTGGGTGGCGAAGGTTGGTGACGCCAACGACCGAACCTGCAGCCCCATCCTGCCCACGCATGATGGAGGCGTCCATGGACACCTGGCCGTTCGCGTCGAGCACGGAACCCACGCCGGCGTTGAAGCCAGGCTCGTCCTCAAGCGCTTCCACGGCCAAACGAACGGCCGTTAAGGCATCGATGTCTCCGGCCTCAAGGCGAGGCCCGAGGACCTGAAGTACAGCTTCCATGGACGCCACGCGCTGTGGATCCATGGGGGTCATACCGCGCCACGGCCCGTCGCCACCCGCGCCGCCGTGCAGCGCCAGGAGGGCCACGCTACCGCCTCACTCAATGAGGGTGCAACTGACGATTTTCTGGGGGGTGGAGGGCCGGTCGCCGGGCATCTTCTGGCAGGCTTCAATGGCCTTGACGACGTCCATGCCTTCGCTCACTTCACCGAACACGGCGTGGTTGCCGTTGAGCCACGGGGTGGCCACGGTGGTGATGAAGAACTGCGATCCGCCGGAGTCGCGGCCGGCGTTGGCCATCGACAGGATGCCTGGGCGGTCGTGCTTGAGGGCGAGGGCGGAAGGTTCGCAAGGAATCTGCCAGCCGGGGCCACCGGTACCTGCACGTCGCGAGTTGGGGTCCTTCGAATGGGGGCAGCCACCTTGGAGCATGAAGTCTGCAATGACGCGATGGAAGTGCAGGCCGTCGTAGTACCCGTCACCGACGAGCTTCACGAAGTTCGCCACCGTATCGGGCGCATTTCCATGGTAGAGGGTCAGAAGAATGTCACCGGCGCTGGTTTCCATGCGGACTTGCATGCCCCTTGGACGGAGGGGCGTCCTTTGAGGCTTCGTGCGATTGGGCAGTGGTTGAAATGGAGGCGCCTTTTCGAACACCCATGAGCAACGTTCTGACCCTTGAACTTGAGATGATTGACGGCTCGACGACCACCCTCGGCACGCTTGCAGCAGGCGGACGGGTTCTCCTCGTCAACGTGGCCAGCGCGTGCGGCCTCACCCGGCAATATTCGGATTTGCAACGCCTGCATGAAGCGCACGACGATTTGACCGTGGTCGGTGTGCCATGCAACCAATTTGGCGGGCAAGAGCCCGGTACGCACGATGAAATCTGCACCTTCACCGATGAAAAATACGGCGTCACCTTCCCGCTCTCGGCGAAAGTCGACGTCAACGGTAGCGCACGGCACCCGATCTATGCGGCATTGGCCTCCGTGGCCGACGAAGAGGGCCACAGCGGCGACGTACGGTGGAATTTTGAGAAATTTTTGATCGACACCAACGGCGTCGTGAAGCGGTTCAAACCCGCTTTCTCGCCCAACGACGTGCTTTGACGCTCATTCCTTTGGCTTGGCCCCTTCGAAAGGATCCGAGGCCACGCCCGAGGCGCTCAAACGACGTCTTGACCGCCATTCATGCCCTGCGTCCATGCCCATGAGGTGGTCGCGGACGATGTCCACGTCAGAGCCCCCAGTGCGTCGACAAGCGGGGGGGCGGTGGGGCCGAATTTGCTGAACCGTGACACCGGGAGGTGGGTCCTCCAGCAGGCCCCCCATCGAATTGTACACGTCGCCACGGAGCCGCAAGGCCTTGGCGAGCGCGGGTTGCTTTCGCTCGAACCACGGTGCCGCCAAACGACCAGATCTGCCGCTGTTGCGGTACGCTGCAGGGCGCGTCCGGACCACCACGACCTCCGTTGCGCCCATGTCGATGACCTCTTGCACGGGGATTGGAATGGCGATTCCACCGTCGAGGCAGGTCATGCCCGCCACCTTCAGGGGCGAACGGACGGCGATGGGCAAGGCCGACGTGGCCTTGAGGGCCGCGACCAGTTCGTCTTCCTGTGGCTCGATGAGATGGCCTGTGCCGGTCTCGACGTCGGTGACCGTCAACAAAAATCGGGCTCGATGGGCAAGGACCGCGGCGACGTCCAACGGTTCCAAACGGTCTGCTGCCTCATGGAGCAACTCCAGGTCCACCAAATCTCCACCTCGAAGGAAGTCGCTGATGCGACCGAAAGCGGCGCGGCAGTCGGGGTGCCGAAGCACACGGAGTGAACGCCCCCCTTGTCCGGCCAGGTAAGCCGCAGCCAGCAATGCTCCCGCGGACGTGCCGGCAACCACGTCAAACGCCTCCTCTTCTTCCAACAACGCGTCCAATACGCCGGCCGCGAACGCGGCCCGGACGCCTCCTCCCTCAACGAGCAACGCGCGCATGGTGTAAATTCCACACCATATCAGAAAAAGGTGGTCCCGCCTTGCTTCAACGGGTCAGCCTTCGTGGCCCATTGCGCAGGAACGGGAAAACAGTCATCACCTCGGGGGCCAGATGCGAAGCATGGATGCCCCACCCTCGGGAGCCACAGCGGCTACGATGACCGACGAGGAGCGTACCCGTGCCCAGCGTGGCTACATGATGTACGACTGGGCGAAGTCCGGTTTCGAGACCTCCGTGGTTGTCGCGGTGCTTCCCGCATGGTTCGCCTACCTCTTCATCGCGGCGAATGGACAGGAGATGTCCTTCCTTGGCATGACCCAAACCGCGGACGGCATCTTTGCCTTGGTGACGGCATCTGCTGCCCTGTTTGTGGCCATCATTTCGCCCGGTTTGGGCGTCATCGCTGACCGCATCCCCATCAAACAACTCATGCTTCGATGGGCGACCATCATCGCGTGCAGCGCCACCGCCCTGCTTGGTCTGGCGTTGTTCCTCCCCATTGAATTCCGATGGGTGTGGCTGGCAATCATGTACCTCATCGCCAACATTGGGACCAACGTCAGCAACGTGTACTACAACGTCCTGTTGCCGCACATTTGCAAGGACGAGGAGGAGCTTGACCGCATCTCCACAGGCGCCTACATGTACGGATACATCGGCGGTGGTCTTCTTCTTGCGACCCACTTGGGCTTGGTGATCGGTACCGGATATGCCGACTGGGCAACGGCCTTCGCCTTGTCCACCACCGGTTTGTGGTACTTCGGATTCGCGACCTACACCTTCAACCGGGTGCCAGAGCCGCCCATCGTCATCGAGCTTGAGGAGAAACTCACCCTCGGGTCTGCCACCAAATTGGCGATTTCAGAGGTCAAGGGCACCATTGGGGACTTCTTTGGCACCTACCGCATTCTCGGGCTTTACCTCCTTGCCTACTTGCTCTTCATCGACGGCATCAACGCCGTGACAGGACTGGCTGGAGCCTACGGTGCTGGGGTGCTAGGTGTGCCTTTGGTGGCCAACATGGCCGTGATTCTTCTTGTGCAATTCGTCGCGTTCCCTTCAGCCGCGCTCTTCATCCGCGTGGCGAAATGGACGTCCACGAAAACCACCGTGATGATCACCTGTTCTTTGTGGGTCTTCGTGGTCCTGATGGCCATCGCTTTCGCTCCCTTGCCCCTCGATGCACACGACGAACATGACTTCCAAGTCACCATGCAGGACGACGGCAGCTACCTCATCGTGAACGCCACGGACTTCATGATGGCTCCGTTGGGCTCCGATCAGGAATTCAGGGAGTCCGCAGAAGGCTTGCTTCCGTTTGAGGACTACAACGCCGACCGGGACCGCAATGAATTCTCAGGTGAAGCCAGGGTGCTGAACGCGACCCAACTTGGAATGCTGATTGACAAAATCGAAGATTCAAGGTTCAGTTTGAGCGTTCAAAACGGCAGCATGGACGGCTTCTATGCCGGTGACAACCATCCCACAAGCATCGGCGACGGCCCCATCGACATCATCCCGACAACGGCTCG
>DUHU01000143.1 GCA_013330765.1 Candidatus Poseidoniaceae archaeon
CTTCGAATTCAAGGTCTACAACCTTGGAAATCAGATTGACTTCATGCGCATTGGCATCACCGACGACTCCCGTGAGAAGTTGGAAGAGGAAGGCTTCACCGTCAACCTGCCCGCCGTCAAGTCCCAAATCGAGAACAACCCCGCCGGCCAGAAGGTCCGCGTGCTTGTCCGCACCCCCAAGGACTGGGGATGGACTGACTACTACTACACCATGAACTTCTACGCGGAGTCGGAGTTCTCCTGCAAGAACGGCGGTTGTGAGCGTGAATCCCAGATGATCACCATCTACGTCCGCGGTGTGTACCTGCCCGGCTTCGAAGTGGTCCCCACCCTCTCGATGGTCGCCTTGGCTGCAGCCATGGCAGGGAGAAGTCTGATTCGGACCGACGAAGAGGAAGGTGTCCCTGTGCTCAGGGAAGCCGCTCCGGGTCTCTGACATACGCACGCCAACCCCGCCCGTAGGGCGTCTGTTTGCCGTCGCCTTCATATGCCCATGAGCGCGAGGTAAGGAGTGAGGTTATCTCATGAGTGGACTGCTCGACAAAGCCAACACGGCCGCACAACAAGCCAGCGAAGATGAAGCGGCAGAACCCGCAACGCCTGCGCCGGTCAAGGCCGAGACGATGTCGCCAACACCAGCCGCAGCGAAGGCAGCGGTCTCCGGCGGTGCTGACGACGGCTTGCCGATTCCTGCGATCCTCTCTTCGGTGGGTGGCCTCGGCCTGTTTGTGGGCCTTCTTCTCAGCCTGCAAGGCGGTTTCATCCCCTTCTTCGTCACGGGGGTCGTCTTGCTCATCGCGGTCGGGGCCATCGTCCTGGCCGATCAAGTGCAGGGCAAGGACCTGAACGTGGTCAAGACCGGCGGGGCCGTGGTGCTGGCGGTGCTCATCGCCATTGTTCCCTACACCGCGGGCGTTGTCGCGCCCGACGGAGACACGCTCGTGATTTCGGAAGTCTCCCTCGACGAAGCCAACGACCGGCTCGAGTTCAAGGTCCGAGGGAGCTTCGACGCCACCACCGTCACCGTCTCCACTGCTCCAGATTGTGACGGTACGGTGGGCGATGCACCCGAAGTGGTCTGGGAGGACACCCTCTCCTTGGAACGAGACTACGTCAACGTCAAGCCCATGCTCGCGGATTTCTTCTGTGGCAACGCCTACGACGCGGTCAACAACGTGATTCGTACCTACACGGTGACGGCGACGGACGGCGGCGATCTTTCTGCTTCGTTCGAACTTGACGCCAGCCAAATGACGCGCACCCCGCTGGAGAGTGGCGTGCGCATCGCGCCGGTGTTCGAAACCAGCCAAGGCACGGCTCAAGACCCAAGCAAGACAACGTTCGAGGGCATCACCATCGAACTCATGGCCGGACTGTTGCCGGACAGCCACCGTCACGTGGACGGTGCTGACCACACCACCTCGGACGACATTCGTACCGTCCAGGGGGACTACACCATCACGCTCAAGATCAAGAAAGGCACCTCCACGGTGTGGACGCATCCGTTGATCACCGTTGACGGTCTTGACGCCTCCTGGTCTTCCAGCGTCAGCGGCACGCGCAGCGGCGACATGAACGGATGGTTGGCCCTCAGCGGAAACACGGAGGAAAACTTCCAGGAATACGTGTCGAAGTCCGCCCTTGACTATGAGAATGAGAAGTACACCTTCGAAGTGATCCTCGACGTGGGCACCAGCAGCGGTGGCACGGTCATCACGCACAGCGACGTCTGCTGGAACCTCGACTTCGAGGACGGTGACGAATACAATTCCAACTGGGACGCGCCCTCCTGCTGAAGGGCTTCAGGATTCATCCCAAGGCGCCGCGTCGGCGGCTTCGTCTGACGTCGCTCCCTCGTCATCGCTCGTCGCCGCTTCCACTTCGACGGTTTCAGATTCAGCCGGCTCGGTGTCGAGCGGCTCAGGGTATTGCTTTGCGTCTTCGCCCTCTTCGACGACGGGTTCCGCCATCTCCTCTTCGTCTTCGGCATCTTCCGCATCGGTGCGGGCCGCGGCGACACGGGCGATGCCTGCAACGCCGAGCATGAAGACGACCAGCGCAATGAGGACGGTGGCCATGGAGCTCTCCTCGACTTCTTCTGCGTAGGTCCACGAGACTTCAGCTCCGGTCACGCCCGTATCGGCCGTGACGAGGTCCTCAACCGCCTCCAGCGGTGTGCCGCTGAGGTCAATGACGCCGCATGAGAGGGTGTGTGCACCGTCGCTGGGCATGCGCCACGTCAGCGGGATGTCCATCTCTGCCCCTGCCGCCAATCCACCATAGGTGGAGAGTTGGATGTAACTGGGCGAGGTGTCAGCCGCTTCGTCACCAACGCTGCATTCGAGCACGGGTTTTGGAGCATCTGCGGTCCCGCTGTTGCGGACGGTCAGCATGACGCCCAGGCTTTCATTCACCGTCGCTGTGCGATCTTCAACCTCGATCGCCACCACTTCGATGGTCGGAAGGTCGAGGTCGACCACGGTGGTCGGTGCCCAGACGGCAGGGACGGTCGTGGTGAAGGTGCCCCATCCGGTGGTGGCCGTGACGGTGAACGTTCCCTCTTCTTTGCCGTAGATGCCGTCGCCGGTCAACCACTCGACGATTCGGGTCATCTCGCTGTTGCCAAGATCGACCCCGACGTCGTCGCCCATCGTCTCTGCAAAGGCGTTCGGAGATTTGGTTCCCTTGTATCCCAAGTCAGCGCCGCTGACCAAGGCACCGGGCATGTTGGTCATCACCGTACGTCCGCTGAGGCGACGGATCCACGCGTCGGTCCAACCGCCGGTTCCTGTGCTGTCTTCGTACACCAGGTCGGCGTCATCGACCGCCACCACGTCTTCGTCCGTCCGGCTCCCGAGGATCATTGTACTGCGAACGCTCAGCGATGCTCCGGATTCTGCGATGATGGGGGCGCTCCCTTCCATCGTGGACCGTTCGATGGAGCAGGTGCCTGAACATCGCAGGTCCGCACCACGGATCACGGCATCCGCAATTGCCAGCGTGCCTTGGACATCGATGCTGAAGGCGGCGTCACCCCAGGTCAAGACAAGGTTGGTTCCGTTGAGTTCCCACGCCTCATGCCGTTGTTGTTGAGCGGAGGAATCCACCACTTCCACGGCCATGGGGCCGAAGGGGAAGGGGTGGTTGTGGGTCAGATCAAGCGTCAGCATATCGACCCCGTCGCCAAGGTCCACTTGGAGGCTGACATCATCACCCGTCGCCTCGTTGAGGCTTTCGCCGGTGGATGCGGTGATGTTGAGCATCTCGCTGCCGTTGAGCGTGGTGGACATCATCAACCGGACCGTGGCGGTCCCCGTCATGCCCTGAACGGGGAGCTCGATCGTGGAAGCACCTCCCGAGAGGGCCATGTACGCCTGTATGTCGGACCCGGTCATGTGTCCGCCAACGAGGTTCAGGGTTGCTCCTTCGTCAACGCGGATCACGGCATCTTCACCGAGCGTGATGTTGGCTTCGACGGTGAACGTGGCACCGTCGGTGACGGTGAAGCCGTCGGCATAGGTGGTGTCGACGGCGAGGGTTTGGTCGGTGTCGATCACGTCTGCGGCGCGTCCGTCGATGGCTGCAGCGAGGGGTGCACACAGAAGGAGGGCCAGCAAGAGAAGGGCGGTACGCATCGGGGCCATGAAGGTCGGTGCGGCACGTGGACCATCAAGGTCCCGCCGAACGGTTCAGTAGGGTACGTCCTTCCATCCAATTTTGTAACCGATGAGGTTGAATGAACGGTGGAGAATGGGCGTAATCGCCACAAG
>DUHU01000032.1:0-452 GCA_013330765.1 Candidatus Poseidoniaceae archaeon
GCGAAAGACGGTCGTTGACGGTTCGAACACCAGCGGGTTTCAGCGGACCACGCTGGTGGCTCAAGACGGAACCTTGCAGACTCCCGAAGGGCCGGTTGGCGTGGACGTCATTTGTTTGGAAGAAGACAGCGCCAGGAAGTTGGCGACCGTGGACATCGATGCGGGCGAACGCGTCGTCTACAACCTTGACCGCCTTGGTTTGCCCCTCATCGAAATCGCGACCGCTCCCGATGTACAGAACCCCGACCATGCCCAATCCACTGCACGCGCCCTCGGCGCCGTCTTGCGCCGTACGCGACGGGTTCGGCGCGGGTTGGGTTCCATTCGACAGGACCTCAACGTCAGCATCGCTTGCGGCGACCGCGTGGAGATCAAAGGGTGCCAAGACCTTGGCTGGATTCCTCGTATTGTTCGGTTGGAGATGGCCCGTCAACTCCACTTCTATCGGCTCC
>DUHU01000032.1:754-3367 GCA_013330765.1 Candidatus Poseidoniaceae archaeon
ACTCCACTTCTATCGGCTTGCAAACACCCTGCGGGCCGCCGCCGGACAACCGGCGCTGCCCGACGATCGGCGTCAGGACGACCCTGCACTCGAGGCTGCGGTCGCAGAGGCCGTGGCCGAACGCTTCCCGAAAACCTTGCACGACGTGTCGGCCGCTTTCGCTTCAAGCACGTCGAGCATGGTCGAGCGCGGGCTTGGTCAAGGGCACGTCATGCTGGCCCTTTCCCTGCCCGGGATGGCCGGCTTGCTTGGCACAAAAACGCTCGACGAGGAAGGCGCTCAACTCCCCCGCCTCGGTCGAGAATTGGCCGGGGCGGCCAAATTGGCCGGCGTACGTGGCGTCTTTCACAGCGATGAACTTCCAGCGTACGGCATCCTCGAGGACGAGGTGAGCGCCGTTCGTACGTCACTATCGCTCAAGGCCGAAGACGCGTTTGTGCTCTGCTTGGCCCCGCAATGGCAAGCCGAGCTCGCCCTTGAAGCCGTCCGGGGGCGCGCGTTGTTGGCCCATCACCGCTTGGCACGCGAGGTTCGCAACGTCACGATCAGCAAGGGCGCGCCGCTCGACGGGACCACGGGCCCCATGCGCCCTCTCCCGGGCGGCGCTCGTATGTATCCGGAAACGGACGTCCCCCCTCGGCCCTTGGCACACGAGCATTGGTTGCACATCACTGCTCACCTGCCACTCAGCAACGAAGACCGGCGTGCTCGTCTGAGTTCCACGGACCTGTCTGAGGATCAATGCGATCAAATCCTCTCTCGGGAGCTCGACGACCGCTTCCTTGAGCACCTTGGAACACGTCCTGCAAAAGCACTTGCGAGTTTGATGCTCGAGCACGAGGATGCCCCAGCTCACTTCCTTGCTGACCTGCTCGATCAACGGGAGGAGGCGATGCTGTCGCGCGACGGCGTCAAGGCAGCCGTTTCGGCCTTCCCTGAGGGCGCGGACCGAACCACGGTTGCAGCATGGGCTGAGGCCGAAGGCCACGTGCCCACGGAGGTTGGCGACCTGGACGACATCATTGCTTCCATCATCGCAGAACGTCTCGATTTCGTGAAGGAGCGCGGCTTTGGCGCCATTGGACCCTTGATGGGCGTGGTCATGAGTGCCGCCAAAGGCGCCGATGGACGTGAGGTGAGTGATCGCCTCAAAGCCGCGATTCAGCAGGTGCTCTCGTGAGAAGCACGCTAGTTGTGACCCTTCTTGCATTGTTCCTTTTGCCGTGCGTATCGGCGAGCATCAACGTTCCTGGAGGCTATGTTTCCACCGCACCGTTGGTGAGCGAAGACCACGTGCTCATCCGGTCTTCGGGCACCTTCGACGGTTCGGCTCCACCCATGGTCCGGGCCTACGGGGAGAACGCCACCCTTCACTGGGTCATCGAAGGACCGGCGACTTCACAGCCAGACATGGCCGATGTGGTCCATGTTGAAGGCGGAACGGGGCCGTGTGGAACATGGTCGGACCGGATCGTCATCGCATGGTCCAGCGGCCTTTTGGAAGCCCGAGCCCCGGACACGGGCTTGCTCCTCTGGCAGGCCAACACGACGGTCCAGACCTGGGGGCTGACCGCTACCCCGGTCCTGGTCGATGAGGGGCTTCTGATCACCACCCGGAGTGGGGTCGAAATCCGCTGCCCAACGGACGGTGCTCTCCTCCATGCAACTGAAACAGGACTTGGCTGGAGAAACCCTGCCTCTATGGTGAACGGAACGGTGCACGTTGGCGATGAATCCGGACGACTTTGGAGTTGGACGCCTGGTGAAGCGCCTTCTTTCGTCGAACTCGGAGGTGCCATCCGGCATGCGCCACTCCACTTGAACGGCGGTTTGGTCGTGCACGTTCAAACAGGGCGCACAAGCATGGTCGAATGGCTTCCGCTTGGGGCCAACGGCCAGCCTCAACTCGTTTCAGAGGCCCACCGTCTCGCATCTGGCGCATCTCCTGGAATGCCGGTGTTGCTGAACGAAACATCGCTGGCCATCGCAGATTTCAGCGGCCTTCAGGTGTTGACGTGGTCGGCCGAAGGGTGGGACGTCACCCGGCTCGCCTCGACGTCCGTCCAAGGTCCACTTCGGTTTGAGCAAGGGCGCCTGACGGCTTCAGAAAACGGACCTAACGGGGGCTTCCTGGCCTTCGATGTCGCAGAAGCACATGCTCCAATCGCGTTGACGACCGGTCTGCGGGGATACGGTACGGCGCCCCCGGTCGCTTGTGGTGATGCGTGGCTCCTGGTCAAGGACGAGGGCAAGGTGGTGCTTGAACCGGAGGAAGGCGGACCGACGTGCCCCCTCTCGGTTGACATCATGCCTTCAACAGAACAGACTTCAGTGGACAAATCCCCAGCCGTCTGGACGCTGTCCCTCATGGCGGCCTTCCTCGCAGGTGCAACAGCGGGCTACCGTCGCGGGCCGCTCCACGCCTTGCGATGGGCCTCTCCCTTCCTGCTCGTCGCCCTTGTTGCGTTGATGCCTTCGTTGATGGGTTGGTGGGTGGATCAAGCCCCACAACCGGTCGGAGAAACGGTGTGGGATGACACGTGGCCTGACGATTGGCGAGAGGGGCATGTCGTCGTTTTCGAGTTGCCAAACGAGACCTTGGTCATCGGCGGG
>DUHU01000032.1:3680-8707 GCA_013330765.1 Candidatus Poseidoniaceae archaeon
CATCGGCGGGCTGGAACCGCGACCCTCGGCCCTCGAGGCCACCGTCGCAGCTGCGGACGAGCTTGACGTTTCCATCGCCCTCGAGGACCATGCCCTTGGGAGATGGGTGACCGCCATCGACGGAGTCGCTGCCGAGGGGTGGGTCTACGAGGTGGACGGAGTGCGTCCGTTGGTCGGCCCCGAGGCCTTCACGCTTGACCGCACCTCCGTCGTCGTCTGGAGCCTTGCATGAGTGAACCTTGAAGGAGCCCGGCCCGTCCCCAACATCATGTTCGCCAGCGTCGGTGTCCATGGCCCGGTGCTCAGCCCCGTGGCCGCGTTGGTTCTCGACGTGGTGCTCCTTGGAGCGGCGACCCTTTTGCTCCTCCAAGATCGGCGACTCACACGACATCAAGGCGTGCTTCTCCTGTCCCTTGTGGCCGTCGTGGCGCTCCTTCGTGTGCTGATGGCGAACCTGCCAAACGTCCAACCCGTGACCGTGGCGGTCCTGCTGGCTGGCGCAAGCCTTGGGGCCCGACGCGGCGTGGCCTTTGCCATCCTCGTCACCATGTTGTCCAACGCCATCCTCGGCGACGGGTACTGGACGCTGTTCCAGGCCGCCGCTTGGTCGATGGTCGCAGTGGTCGGTTCCCGGGCCAACCTGATCGAAAACGACCGCCTTCTTCTTGGCCGTGCGACCTTGTTCTCGGCGGCGCTTGCACTGCCTTTCGGAGCCATCACGAACCTGTCCCTGCTCGGCGGTGGCGTCGGCTTCTCGCAATTCCCAGCATTGATGTGGACTGGAATGCCCTTCGATCTAAGCCATGCCCTTGGCAACGTGGTCGTCATGCTCTGGACGGGCTCCCTCATGTTGCGAATGATGCTCCCCGTGGACGTCCCCGACGCCATGGCAACCCCTGGAGCCGAGGCCGATGTCCACCTCGTCTGACCCGGCGACCCTCGCCGTGCTTGTTCGACAAGACCTCGGCATGAGCACAGGGAAAACAGCCGCCCAAGTCGCTCATGCCGCGGTAGGCTGCAGCCTCAAGGCAAGGAAGCAGGCCATGTCCCTGTTCGAACGTTGGAGGAGTGAACACGGGCGCATCGTCGTTCTGGCCATCGACGGCATAGAGGAGCTTGACGCGCACCGAGAGGAGGCTCAAACGCACCGCATCGTGCACCACGCTGTCAGCGATGCAGGGCGCACTGAGGTGGCTCCAGGCACCGTCACAGTGCTCGGTTTGGGACCGGCCCCTTCAAGCGTCTTGGACGTGCTTGTGGGGCATCTCGAAGCGCTATGACCGAGAACCAACGCTCAAGAACTCAAAGGAAAAACTTGCATTGTGCTCAGCGGCCTTTGGCGTACCATCGGGGGGTCTTCCCTCTTGGCCACCATGTGTTGCCTGCCCTCCGTGATCCTCGTGCTGTTTGGGATCAGCAGCGTGTCTTCGGCCGCCGCCCTCTCTGACACCCTCTATTGGGGCGGCGACGGGTGGGGTTGGTTTCGACCGACCCTGTTGGCCGTGTCTGCAGGGTGCCTTGCGACCGGCTTGGTGATGCACTTTCGGCGTGACGGAATTTGCACGCTGGACGATGCGTTGCGAGAGCGCCGGCGCGTGATCAACACCAGCCTTGCCGCGGTGTTCACCGCCGTGACCCTGTACTTGGTGGTGAATTACGTCGTGCTGACAGAAGCGGGGATTGCACTGGGACTCCCATGGGAATCCTCGCGGTTCTGGCAAGGCTGACGCTTCTCACAGCAACTTCAGCTCACCGGTAAGCCGGTCAATGCGGGATGCCTCAGCGGGGCCAATGGAGACCACCGTCAACGAGCCGCTTGGGATTTGCGTGTGGCCAGCGTCCCTGACCATGGACGTCGGCAAACCCTCTTTTTTCGCCACGTCATGGAGGGCGATCAAGTGCTCAGCATCGTCACCTTTGACGCAAACCTTTCGCTGGCCACTGGCCAACCAAGCGGCGAGCCGGGGCCGGTCATGTTCACCTATCGACGTCATGGCCCCGATGCTTGCGTGGCCGACTTGAGCTGCGATTTTCCCCTTCCCCATTTTGAGTCCGTGATTGACCACAAGTACCAGCTTGCACGCCTCGTCCGGAGCTGGCCCGGCGGGTGGGGGGGCCGTCCATCGGTGGAGCCAACTGCGCAAGCCCATGCACCACGCCTTTGCGGCGGGGGCATGGAGTTGTCGCCGCCGGACGGTTCATCACACGCGCCTTTGTCCGAAGGCCATGCGCCACTGGCCCACAGACCGCATCGATCTCCGCAGCGACACGGTTACGCAGCCGACCCCAGCCATGCGGGAAGCCATGGCTGCTGCACCCGTCGGCGACGACGTGTACGGTGAAGATCCGACGGTCTTGGAGCTTGAGCGGCGCATCGCCGAAATGTGCGGGATGGAAGCCGCCCTCTTCCTGCCCTCGGGTACGATGGCCAACGCCGTAGCGGTCCGTACGCACACCCGTCCTGGCGACGAGATTGTGCTCGAACGAGAGGCCCACATCTACCTCTACGAAGGCGGCGGTTTCGCCGCCCTTTCGGGTTGTTCCGTGGCCTTCGTTGACGGCGACAGGGGACGCATGGCTCCCGCCGCGGTTCGGGGAGCGATTCGTAAGGCGGACGGTTCGGGAAGCCACTACCCTGACGGGCGTCTGATTTGCATTGAGAACACCTCAAACCGTGGAGGCGGGTCGTGCTACGCTCTGGAAGACTTGGACGCCATCGCCGCGGTTGGACGCGACACTGGGTGCGCGTTGCACGTTGACGGAGCCCGTCTGTTGAACGCCGTCGTGGCGACCGGGACCTCCGCTGAACGCATGCTTCAGAACTGGGACAGTGTGGCCATTTGCCTCTCGAAGGGGTTGGGCGCACCTATGGGCTCCATGCTGGTGGGCGATGCGGATTTCATCGCCCGTTCGCATCGATGGCGCAAGATGTTCGGGGGCGGGATGCGCCAAGTTGGCATCGTGGCCGCGGCCGGTCTGCATGCCTTGGATCATCACGTGAACCGGATGGCCGAAGACCACGCGCGCGCGCGTCGTATCGCTGAGGCGCTGATGCAGCACCCCCGCGGCGTGGTGGACCTTGAAGGGGTCGAGACGAACATGGTCTACTTCGGTGTCCAAGGCTGGACAGGCCAGGAAACCTTGGAACACTTGGCGGCCCACGGCATCGATGTCCTGACGTTGAACGAAGGCACCTGCAGGCTTGTCCTTCACCTCCACGTCACGGACGAAGACGTTGAACAGGTGCTCTCCGCGATTTCCACCATCCCGTGATGCGGTGATGTGGAAAGTTGAAGGCAAAGGCACCGAAGGTCGCGGCATGCGCCGTTTTGCCCTGCTCTTGGCCGCTCTGCTGGTGCTCGTCCCGCTCCCTGCCCAAGCCGGTACGCCGATCGCTGTGGATGACGGCGCGGTGTTTGGCAGCCATGGCGGTTCTGTGACCACGGCCAACACGAGCGCGACGGCCTTGGACGACCTTGATCCGGTGCTGGAAGACTACACCGCCACATGGTGCACCAATTGCGTCGACGTTGAACACGCGCTCGAAGACCTCGTCGCCGAACGAGGAGGCGCCATTTTCTCGTTCCACCGATCCATTGGTGAGACGGAAGACCCCTTCGGTACCGACGAATTGGACGAACGCTGGGAGGAGCGATATGACCGTCGAGCACCTCCGACGGTGGTCTTCAACGGCACGACGATGGTCATCGGATCCGTTCCCGAAGGCGACAGTTTGCTGGATGATTTCAGGACCTTGGCCAACCACAGTCTCGAGATACCCGCGGGAGCCACCAGCATCTTCTCATGGACTGCTTCACAAAGCGGCAGCACCACCGTGTCGTGGGAAGTCAATCTCCCCGAAAGCGAAGCCTGGGCCGGGCATCAAATCCGACTCGAAGTCTGGGTCGTTGAAGCAACAGCGACCTTTTCTGAAGGAACGAACGGGCAAGGCGAATATCCCCACATCGTTCGAAGCATCTCGACCGTGGACGAGGTGGCGTGGGACGGTGCAGTATCACTCCGTGGCTCATCCGCCGTGGCCCTTTCTCCGGCCTTTGACGGCGACGATCTTGAAGTTCATTTGATTCACTCCTTGGTTCCGCCAACCGTGCCTGATGAAGTGGACGACATCGCGCCCATTGCGGAGCCGGACGAGCGAGGTATACCCGCTCCCGGTGCGGCCTTGGCCCTGGTGGCTTTTGTCGCAGCCAGTCGACGCAGGGACCTCAATCCCTGAGGTCTTCACGGAACCGCCAGTCGTCGAGGACCGCCTCGTCAATGAATTCCTGCCTTGGGTAATTCCACCACCACGGCACGTCACCATGAGCGCCGACCCGGTGTTGCCAACGGTTCAACTCCCGTGCCAGCCGTGCTTGCGCTCCTTGGCGCCAGCCTCGACGGCGGACGTAATCGTGCGGATCGTCTGCCTGCACCCACCCCGACAGACGAAGAAGGCGTCGGAAAAATTGGTGCTCTCGGTAATTTCGGACCGTGAACCGGAACCCCGTCGGCAATTCAACGTTGTACGGTGTGCCTGCCTCAAGCCGGATGTCCCTCCCAAGATCGGAGCGGATCAACACCGTCCAGACACGGGCGTAGAGGTCACGGATTCGCAACGGGGCTGCTCGGATGTCGGGTCGCTGATGACCTTCGCGCCGATCGTCGCGGATGTGGACCCTGCCGCGAAGGTTTGCGAACCCCCGAATGCGATTTTCACCCTCTTGTTGTTGCTCAAAGAGGGCTTGGATGCGGTTTCGAAAGTTCCCGTTCTCAAGGTTGAGGTTTCCACGAAGGGCTTCTCGAAACTGTTCCTCAGCGCGGACCCCTTGCTCCGGAGGGTTCTGCATCTGCAACCACTGTTGCCAGTGCCTGTGGTGCCTGCGTCGAGGGCGGAATTCTTCGCGTTGCGTTGCTTCAAGCCATGCGTGAACGTACTTCTGTTGCTCCAACACCGTTCCGTCCCCCACGGTCGCCGCGCTGTACCAGAAGGGATCGAAGGCACGATGTTTCCTTGCTGAGGCTTCATC
>DUHU01000087.1 GCA_013330765.1 Candidatus Poseidoniaceae archaeon
ACGTGGACCGCTGATGCGGCCAACTACGGTGGTTCAATCGGAAGACCCTTTGTTCGGGCGGCGTTCGAGGGTGCATGGTGGTCCGCTCGGTCGTGGTGCTGGGTACGGCTCAAGACGGGGGTTTGCCCCAAGCAGGATGCCCCTGCCGTTTGTGTTGCCTCGCCCAGGCCGATCCTCGCAGGCGGCGCACGCCTGTGGCGCTTGGCGTGGAGTTGGAAGACGGTCGGAACCTCTTGATCGAGGCCACCAAATCCCTTGCTCACCAATTGTGGACGTGGGCCGATGCGCTGGGCGGTGACAAGCCCGTCATGCCCGACGTGGTGGCCATCACCCATCTGCATCTTGGCCACATTGAGGGCCTCGGACAATTCGGCAACGAAGTGATGGGCCGCCACGGCACGCCGCTGGTGGCCAGTCCTGCGGTCCACGAAGTGCTCGAGCGTCGCGAGATGGCCGTGTTTCGGCCCCTTGGGCTCGATGCCGTGCCGGGTGTGCAGTTCATTCAGGTTCCGCATCGGGACGAGCATGGCGACACCCATGCGGTCCTCTTGAGCGGGCGCGAGCGGAAGCTGCTCTTCCTGCCCGACCACGACACGTGGGGTGGCACCTTGACGGCCCACGTCGCCCGCGACATTCGGAGTTGGCTGGCTCACCTGAAGGTGGACGTCGCCCTCATCGACGGCACCTTTTGGGACGGCGATGAACTGCCGGGCAGGGACATGTCGCTCATCCCTCACCCAACGATTTCGGAAAGCCTCGGCCTTCTCGACGAACGAGACGACGTGACCGACCCGGACATCGCCTTCCTGCACCTCAACTGCACGAACCCTTGCGGGGATCCCGAGTCGAACGAGGCCGCCAAAGTCACAGATTTGGGCTGGCGCGTGGCACGCGAAGGCGAACTCCACCGCCTGTGATCAGGACCGCTCCGCGGCGAGTTCCTCTTCGATGACGTCCGCGAGCACGTGGTACTGCTCGATGGAATTGTACAGGTACGCACTGAGGCGGAAGTAGCGGCCTGCGGGCGAAGGCCACGACCATACCGGAATCCGAATCCCTCGTTCTGAGAGCCGGTAGTAGAGCGGATCGAGGAAGCCGCCTTCGTCCTCAATCGAGGATTCGGGGATGCGCAAGGTCGCGATGCAGGACAGCATCTCGGGTGGGCAAGGCACCTCAAGCCCGAGGCGGTCGCACAGCAGCTGGCGCGCTTCCAAGCAGAGCGCGTCGTTACGGGCCATGATCGCCGGCCAGCCGCCTTCCACCATGCCGCCGACATGCTCGATGGTGAAGGGCAAGGCACACCATGCCGATGGGTCGCGCGTCCCCGTCCAATCAAATTCGTGACGAAAGCGGGTGGTGTCACCCAACGGGAAGGTCATGCCGTGGCTGATGGTCAGGGGGTGAATCTCGGCTTGCCGGTCTTTCCGCACGTGCAACACCGCACTTCCCTTGGGCGCGGAGAGCCACTTGTGCGCGTTCGTGGTCGTGTAGGAGGCGCCCAGGTCGTCGAGGGCCAAGGGCACCATGCCAATGCCGTGCGCGGCGTCGAGCAGCACCGCCACGCCGCGGGATTCCAAGGCCTCGACGAGGGCTTCGAACGGCATCCTCAACCCGGTCGGGCTGGTCACGGTGTCGATCATCGCCAGCACCGTGCGCTCGCTCACGCCGGCCATGATGCGTTCCATCACGACCTCTGGACCGGCAATCGGGAAGGGCACCTTCACCGTGACGACCGAGGCATTCCAACGGTCGGCGACGTAATCGATGGCGTTCCTGCACGCTTGGTAGGCGTGATCGGGCACGAGGATCTCGTCACCTGGCTCAAATCGAAGCGAGCGCAGCACGGTGTTCACGCCGGAGGTCGCGTTCTCGATGAGCGCCAAGTCCTCCGCGTCGCAGGACAGCATCGTGGCCAGCGCTTCGCGGGCCGCTTTCATGGCGACATGGACGTCGTTTTCCAAGAAGCCCATCGGGTTGGCTTCGAGCTTGGCTTGCCAGCGCCGTTGCTCTTCCAGCACGGCGCGGGGCGTGGCGCCGAAGGAGCCGTGGTTCAGGTACGCAACGTTTGGATCGAGGTCCCAGTGGCCGACGAGCGGACTGGTGGAGTGGGCGACCATGCCCCGAGATGGCGACCTCGGGTTTCGTCCTTCCCTCAGTCGATGCGGAACATGCAGACCTTGGGTTGCTCAAAGAAGCGGTGCCGGTGCTTCGCCACCGTCCGATAGACCACGTCGCGCAAGGGCTTGGGCACCAGCCACGCGAAGGGGAAGAGCCAGCGCCACCACCAGCGCATGTAGAGCAGGGTGCGAATGGCCGCTGCAGACCGCGTGTGCACCACGCCGTCACGCACGAGGTAGACGGTGTCCAGCGCCTGCTGGTGCTCCGGGAAGGTGGCGATGAGGGCCTCGCCGTCGGCCGAGAGGATCGGTCGATAGGCCAGGTCGACGTCCGAGCGCAGGCGACGGTCGACGAAGGTCGCCAAGCGATGGCACAGGCCACAATCGCCGTCGAGCAAGAGCACGTCGCGCGTGGTGCCCAGATCGCTCAACGAACCACCTCGTTGCTCCAGGTGTGGACCTTGACGCCCTTCGAGAGGTGGACGAGGGCGGGCGTGTGCACGTCCTCAATGCCGAGGTCAAAGGCCTCGGTCAATGCGTTGGCCTCGACGGTGGCTTCGCCCTCGCGCCAGACCCACGGGTCGTGCTGCGTGTGGGCGATCATCAGCCGCCCCTTATGCTCGGTGTACAGCGAATAGCGCTCAAACAGGAAGTGTTCGAGCGTGCCCGCTTCCGCTTCGCGTTCAGGACCGGACGGCCGGCAGGTGCCGGCAAAGGCGTGCGTGCCACCCTTGCGCTGGGTCGACCAGTGGTGGCCCTCCTCGTTGGCCCGCACGAAGCCGCGGCTGTAGCGGTAGGGCAAGCCGTAGGCGCGCGGCGCGTAGGCGCAGGTGATGCGGCTTTGGGCCTCGAGGGTCAGGAAGAGCACGCCGGCCTTGCCGCCGTGTTTGACGTAGGTGCGGAGGTTGAATTCGGGAAAGGTGGAGACGCCGGGCACATTTGGCGCCCATCGAGGACGAACGCCGGTCATCTTGAACGGAATCACCCCAAGGTACGCTACGCCTTCGTGCGTGTCCAATTCCAATCCTTCTGGAAGGTATGGGGCAAGG